>NZ_JALKAI010000029.1:0-1598 GCF_023015605.1 Rhodococcus sp. F64268 | reverse complement strand
ACCACCGGTTCTTTGGTGATTTCGGCCCAGGCGGCGCCGCTGTCGGGGACGCGGGGCTGTTTCCAGACTTCGATGGGGAAGGAGACCATGACCAGCGATTGCATCAGGTGCATGAGGGTGCGGGCGTCGTCGGGCAGGTCGTCGAGGTCGAACTTGTCGCAGTAGGTGATGACGTCCTCGAGGCGGGGGAATGCGGCGTTGTAGAACTCCTGCATTTCCGGCATGGTCGAGGCGAGACGCTTGGCGTAGCGTTCGGGTTCGGTGGCCAGGTCCCAGTCGAGGTAGGGCTCGAGGTCAGCGAATTCAGTGGGCAGAGGCATCGCGGTGCTCCTTGACGTAGTCTCCGACGGTCTTGTGGAGGTGACGCAGGAGAAGTTCCTGGTCGCAGAGGGGGAATTCGGTCACCGTGCGGGTGCCGATCATCGTTTGGGTCGCTTCGAGGGTGTTGGCGTCCTGGAGGGCGTATTCCTTGAAGGTGACTGCGGCGAGTTCCTGTGCGAGGCGCTCGCGGGCGTTCTTCGGGGGCACGAAGTAGAGGCTGGCCTCGAAGATGTGCTTGTCGACGGCGGTGGGCCAGTAGGTGTAGGTCAGGTACCAGCCCGGCTTCCAGATGAGCAGGGTCATGTTGGGGAAGAACTCGAAGGAGTCCTGGCCCCAGCTGTGGAATCCGGTGGGGTTCAGTGCCGAGGGCAGCTGGTCGTCGGCGAGGCCGTCGATGTCGGGTTGGTCCCAGGGGCCGAACAGGCCGGAGCGCAGGACGCGTTCGATGGGCTTGACCATGTTGAGGTCCTTGGGCGGTGCCATGCCGCCCCAGGAGGAGATCATCGAGTGCGGGGGCTGCAGGTCGTAGTGCAGGGCTTCGTAGCCGTAGCCGGCGAGTTTGTCGGCTTCGTCCTTGACGGCCTGCTTCATGTGCAGGATCGGTGCGTGGTAGAACTCGGCGAAGGCGTCGATGAACAGCTTCCAGTTGGCGCCGATTTCGGCGCGGTAGCTGTAGACCTCGGTCATTTCGCCGAAGGGGTAGCCTTCGAGGCCTTTGGCGAAGGTGCCGAGGTAGTCGACGAGGGGGATGGCGTTGGGGTCGAGGTTGATGTAGATGAACCCTTCCCACGTTTCGCAGCGCACGTCCTTGAGGCCGTAGTCGGCCTTGTCGAGGTCGAAGAATTCGCCTTCTTGCTGGACGAAGGTGAGTTCGCCTTCGAGGCTGTAGCGCCAGGCGTGGTATTTGCAGGTGAATTGCTTGCAGCTGCCTGCGGTTTCTTCGCCGGGGTAGTCGTTCCAGACGAGTTTGTTGCCGCGGTGGCGGCAGACGTTGTGGAAGGCGCGGATCTTGCTGTCGTTGCCTTTGACGATGACCAGGGAGGTGCCGGGTCCGGCGGAGGGGAGTTCTTTGGTGAAGTAGGCGCCGGTGCGGGGGAGTTGTTCGACGCGGCCGACGTAGAGCCAGGTGCGCTTGAAGATTGCTTCGCGTTCGGCTTCGAAGAAGGCGGGGTCGATGGAGTCGGTGTAGTCGACCGGGGCGGTGCCGATTTCGGGGTAGTTCTCGGTCCAGCTTCCTGCGGCCGGTTTGGTGAAGTGTGGCAAGGCTCTACCTTTCG
>NZ_JALKAI010000028.1:0-1752 GCF_023015605.1 Rhodococcus sp. F64268 | reverse complement strand
CCGAATGCGTGACCACCACACCCTTCGGGCGCCCCGTCGACCCCGACGTGTAGATCACATACGCCGCATGCCCGAGCCGCAACGTCCGAACCCGCTCGTCGAACGTCACCGGACCCGACGGCAACACCGCAAGCTCCGACTCGGTCTCGGGATCGTCGACGACAACGATGTCGACGTCGGTCGTCACTGCTCCGACATGGGACGACAGCGTCAGAACCAGACCGGCGCCGGAGTCACCGAGCATGTATTCGATGCGGTCCGCCGGATAGGTGGGATCCACCGGGACGAACGCGGCACCGGTCTTGACTACTGCCCACGTCGCGAGAATCGACTCGAGCGATCGCGTCATCAGGACGGCAACGCGGTCCTCCGGTCCGACACCACGACCGAGCAGCAATCGCGCCAGCGCGGACGAGGCGGAATCGAGTTCACGATAGGTGACGGTTCCACCATCGGAAACGACCGCGGGAGCGTCGGGATCACGCTCGACAGCGACGGCAAGCAGGTGAGGCAGCAACGGCAAGGGGGCATGACGCCGGACTCGAGCGATACGTCCGTTTCGACGGGAGAAATCACGGACCGCACTGCTCGAATCTACATCTCCGAACCCGATGACCTCGACCGTCATACCACTCCCCGTTCTGCATCGGGGCGGAATGCGGTCGTAGGCAGCGCATTTGGCGATACCCGCGGGTCCAGTGCATTTGCGTGAACAAGGCCCCCGACAAACCGGGTCACACACACCGACCGCTTCCGAGTCTTACATGAGAACACTGCTGTTTCCAGTTGAATGACGATTGAACTATTCGATTTCGGCTGAAACAGTGAACAATTCAGACATTTCGTGACTAGCGGTCCAGGCCCTGACGAGCGGGCCCAGCACTCTACACGCATCGGGTCCGGTGAGCTCCCAATGAGACACCTCGATGCTTCGGCGGTGCACCTCACCCACCACGAAGGGCGCCCAGTCGAGAAGGGAATGATCCGCTCCCGGTTTCGATTCCCGCGCGACCACGAAGAGCAGATCCCCCGAGAATCTGCCCGGCCGATGGTGCGCGAGTACGTCGAACGACCATCCGATCCCGTCGAGGAAATCGGCCGTCGTCGGGACTCCGAGACCGCCCGCATCCAGGTCCCGTGTGATATCCGACACCAACGAGTCCGCTCTCCGCGGATCCACACCTACGCCGCCCTGCAGTGCCGCGAGGGCAACCTGCTCCACGTCGACTGGCGCCTCCAGCGGCGCCGGAACCTGCGTGTCGAGCAGGATCAACGAGGCCACCGAGTCCCCGTCACGCTGCAACTGCACGGCCATCTCGTGGGCGATGACACCGCCCATCGACCATCCCACCAGGTGATAGCGCCCTCGCGGTTGCAGACGGCGGATCTCCGATACGTAGAGGCGGGCCCATTCTTCGATGGACCGAGGCATCGGATCGGCGCCGGACAGCGCTGGTGATTGAAGTCCGTAGACCGGCCGCCCCTCCTGCACGTACTTCGCCAACTCAGCGAAGCTCCAGGCGAGCCCCACCACCGGGTGCACGAAGAAGACCGCTTCGAGTTCCGGATCGCCGCTACGGAGTGGGATGACCATGTCGAACGCGCCCCCTGTGACGGCGTCACCGGAGACCAGCTTTTCGATCCGGGCAGCCAACTCCTCCACCGACCCCACCTCGAACACCACCGACACCGGCACCCGCACACCCACCACCGACGACAACCGCGCCACCACACGCGTCGCCGCCAACGAAT
>NZ_JALKAI010000027.1:0-1774 GCF_023015605.1 Rhodococcus sp. F64268 | reverse complement strand
CCGGAGACCAGCTTTTCGATCCGGGCAGCCAACTCCTCCACCGACCCCACCTCGAACACCACCGACACCGGCACCCGCACACCCACCACCGACGACAACCGCGCCACCACACGCGTCGCCGCCAACGAATTACCCCCCAAATCCACAAACGAATCATCCAAACCGACCCGCCCCAAACCCAACACCGACGCCACCACCGACGCCACCGACTCCTCCAACACCGACCGCGGCGCCCGAAACTCCCGCACCGCAAACACCGGCTCCGGCAACGCCCCCCGATCCACCTTCCCCACCGGCGTCAACGGCACCTCATCAAGCACCACCACCAACGCCGGCACCATATACCCCGGCAACACCCCCGCCACCCGCTCACGCACCACACCCGACTCGAGCACCACACCCGACTCCGCCACCACATACGACACCAACGCCGACTCACCCGACGCCAACACCGACCCCACCGTCACCGCAAAACCCACCCCCGGCAACGACGACAACACCGCATCGATCTCCCCCAACTCGATACGAAAACCCCGCACCTTCACCTGAAAATCGCTACGCCCCACATACTCCAACACCCCATCGCCACCCCGACGCACCAGATCACCCGTCCGATACATCCGCCCACCCGACGACGAAAACGGATCCGCCACAAAACGAGACGACGTCAACCCCACACGACCGTGATACCCCCGAGCCACCTGCGCCCCCGCCACATACAACTCCCCCACCACACCCTCAGGCACCGGACGCAAACGCTCATCCAGCACAAAACACCCCACCCCCGCAATCGCCGACCCGATCGACACCACCGAACCCGGCACCAACTCCGACGAACTCGTCGCCAAAATCGTCGTCTCCGTCGGACCATACGCATTGAAAAAACGCCGCACACCCGGAACAGACCACCGCCGCACCAACTCCGGCGTGAACGCCTCCCCCGCCACCACCACAGTCGACAACGAATCCAACCCCACCGGATCCATCGACCCCAACGCACCCGGCGTCATGAACACATGCGACACCCGCTCCGCCGCAATCAACTCCGCCAACTCCGGCCCACCACCGACACCCGCCGGAGCCACCACCACCGACGCCCCCGCCGAAAACCCCACCAACAACTCCAACAACGACACATCGAAACTCGGCGAACACACATGCAACACCCGAGACGACCCATCCACCCCGAAATGCTCACGCTCAGCCGAAATCAACGGCGCCACACCAGCATGCGACACCACCACACCCTTAGGCCGCCCCGTCGACCCCGACGTATAAATCATCCACGCCGCATCAACCAGCTCCACCGACCGCACCCGATCCGCATACGACACCGGACGCGACGACAACCCCGCCACCTCCGACACCACACCCGCATCATCGAACACCACCACCGGCACCGCAGACGGACACGACACCGACACCGCATCCACCACCGACGACACCGTCACCACCAACACAGCACCCGAATCGGACACCATGAACTCGACACGCTCAGCCGGATACCCCGGATCCACCGGCACAAAAGTCGCCCCCGACTTCACCACCGCCCACAACACCACCACCGACTCGAGCGAACGCGGCACCGCCACCACCACCGCATCCCCCGGACCAACACCCCGAGAAATCAACCACCGCGCCCACCGCGACGACACCTCATCGAGCTCCCGATACGACAACGACCGCCCACCAGCAACCACCGCCACCGCATCACCACACGACTCCACCGCCGACACCAACAACTGCGGCAACACCACACCCCGACCACGCCCAC
>NZ_JALKAI010000026.1:0-3335 GCF_023015605.1 Rhodococcus sp. F64268 | reverse complement strand
GGGTGTCGATGTCGATGATGCGTTCGCCGGTGGTGTGTCGGTCGGTGCTGCGGTCAAGGCTGTGAAGGAGCAGTTGCTGGCGATTCCGGACCGGGGTATGGGTTATGGCCTGTTGCGGTATCTGGATGGGGAGTCGTCGGTGCGGTTGGGTGCGGTGGCGAAGTCGCCGCAGATCAGTTTCAACTATCTGGGGCGTGTGTCCGGTGCGGATGTGCCGGAGGAGTTGGCGGCGATCGGGTGGGCGCCCACGGATGCGCTCGGCAAGCTCGACGTGGTCCAGGACGCGGACATGCCCGCGAACGCTGCGGTCGACATCAACGCCGTGGTCAGCGACGGGCCCGAGGGTCCGCAGCTCGGCGCGAACATCGCGTTCCCGGCGGGGCTGCTCGATCGCGACGATGTCGACGAACTCTCCCAGCACTGGATTGCTGCGCTGAGCGCCCTCGCGGAGTACGCGACGGGGCCTCAGGCAGGTGGACTCACCCCTTCGGATCTGCCGCTTGTCGACCTCGATCAGACCGAGATCGAACACTGGGAGCGCCGCTACCCGGCGCTCGACGACGTGTGGCCACTCTCACCTCTGCAGTCCGGTCTGCTGTTCCACGCATCGATGATCGACGAGAGTCACGTCGATGTGTACACGATGCAGGCGGTGCTCGACCTCGAAGGCACAGTCGACGTGGAGCGCCTGCGCGGTGCAGGTCAGGCGTTGCTCGACCGGTACCCGAATCTCCGCACCGCGTTCGTCACCGACGACAAGGGCGACTCGGTTCAGTTGGTGCTCGACGAGGTCGAACTGCCTTGGAAACAGGTCGATCTCGGAGATCTACCGGTCGACCGTCACGAGGCGGAACTCGAGGAGGTGCTTGCAGCCGAGCAGGCCCGCCGGTTCGACATGGAGACAGCTCCGCTGATGCGGTTCCTGCTCGTGAAGGAAGCAGATGACCGGTACCACCTCGCGGTCACGAGCCACCACATCCTGCTCGACGGCTGGTCGATGCCGCTGCTCATGCAGGACCTGATGGCCCTGTACGTGCTGCGCGGAGATCAGTCGTTGCTGCCGCGTGTCCGCTCCTACCGCAACTTCCTGTCCTGGTTGTCGGAGCAGAATCGCGACGACTCCCTCGATGCGTGGGCGGACACCCTGCGCGGCGTCGAGGAGCCGACGATCCTGGCACCGGTCGTTCGCGACGCGGACAACGACACGATCGCCACGGTGTCGGTGCTCTACGACACCGAACGGACCGCGCGGTTGACCACGCTCGCCGGACAGCTCGGCGTGACGGTCAACACACTGGTCCAGGCGGCGTGGGCAGTGCTCGCCGGTCGGTTGACCGGACGGAACGACGTGGTGTTCGGCGCGACCGTCTCCGGACGCCCCGCAGACCTGCCCGGCGTGGAGTCGATGGTGGGTCTGTTCATCAACACGCTGCCGGTCCGGGTGAACGCCGAACCGGACGAGTCGGTCGAGGCATTGCTTACGCGTCTGCAGGCGGAGCAGGCCGGACTCCTCGATCACCACTACGTCGGCCTGTCCGACATCGAACAGCGCGCAGGCACCCCGATCGGGTTCGATTCGCTGCTGGTGTTCGAGTCCTATCCGATCGACCGCGAAGCACTGTCCGATGCGGCAGGCTCGATCGAGGGGATGACCATCACGGGGGTGAATGTCAAGGACGCGACGCACTACCCGATCACGCTGCTCACCGTCGCCGACACCGCAATCGACTTCACGTTCAAGTACCTCGAGCGTTTCTTCGACGAGGCCGCGATCTCGCGGGTCTCCGAGCAGTTCGTCCGGGTGCTCGACGCGTTCGTCGATGACCCGGACGCTCCGGTCGGTGACATCGATCTGCTCGGTGCCGACGAGGCGGCCCGCATCGTCGAGGAATCGGGACCGGCGACTCCGGTCGTCACATCCGCGGCACGCACCCTGGCCACCGTCCTCGGTGAGGTCCTCGAGGAGGACCCGTCCGCTCCGGCTCTGGCGGTACCTGCGGACGCGGCTACCGGCGAGGAAGGACGCGAGTTCTCGTACCGGCAACTCGACGAGCAGTCGTCGCAGCTTGCCCGTGTGCTCATCGCACGCGGTCTGGGAACCGGGGACATCGTGGCCATCGCGATACCGAGGTCGGTGGCTTCGGTGGTCGCGCAATGGGCCGTGGTGAAGACCGGCGCGGCCCTTGCGATCGTCGACTCTCAGCGGTGGACGACAACTGTGCCGTCGGGTGCGGTGCTCGGCTTGACCGTTGCGGCCGTGACCGCAAGCACACCGGCCGGCGACTGGCTCGTGATCGACGACGAGGCGTTCACACGAGAAAGTGCAGCGATGCCGGCGGATCCGGTCACATATGCCGATCGTGTGCGTCCGGTCGAGCCGTCCGACCCCGCGGTTGTTCTCGATTCGCGAACGCTTTCCAACGCGGAAGCGGTCGATCTGCTCGCTACGCTGCGCGACCGGTACTCGATGACCTACGAGTCCCGGAGTGCGGCGGTTTCGACAGCGGGTATCAACGGTCCGGGAGCGACGGCACTGGCGCTCGAACAGTTGCTCGTCACCGCGACGGGAGCGGCCGTCGTGCTCGTGCCGGAGGGCATCTTCGGTGGTGAGGACCTCGATGGGCTCCTCTACAACGAATGGGTCACGCACGCCCACCTCCCTGCGGCGTCCCTGGAGACCCTCGAACCCGGTCTCGAAGACCTCGCAGTGGTCGTGGTTGTCGATGAAGCGCCCGCGGGAGTGCTCACACAGTGGCAGAGTGCACATCAAGTGCACATAGTTGCTGACCAGCATTGATGCGCGTGGGGTCGCCGAGAGGCGGCCCCACGATCGTTCGCCTGCAGGTGTCGAGTTCGGCCGACGGTAACGTCGAAGCTGCCCGGAGAGATCTAACCAAGAGGTTACTAACGGGTAAGGAAAGCTCGCCGGTACAGATGACTATGCTGGCTCGGTTCGCATCAGGCGAGCTTTGAGGTACCGAAAGCGAAGGGTGTGGGCTTTACATGCGTTCACGACACGACGGCGGCTCGGATGGGGTTACTCCGATGAATGCCCCGCAGTCGAACGAGTCGAAGCCGACGGTACCCGACTCGAGCCTCGAAGCTCCGGGACAGAGCGCACGGCGCCGTACCACCGAGCGCGGCGGTGGCCGCGCCCCTCGACCGGCCAGAGCTCCGCGGGCACCTCGCGCCGAGCGTCCCGCCCGTGGGCGTGGTCGGGGTGTGGTGTTGCCGCAGTTGTTGGTGTCGGCGGTGGAGTCGTGTGGTGATGCGGTGGCGGTGGTTGCTGGTGGGCGGTCGTTGTCGTATCGGGAGCTCGATGAGGTGTCGTCGCG
>NZ_JALKAI010000025.1:0-4390 GCF_023015605.1 Rhodococcus sp. F64268 | reverse complement strand
CCACGATCACCCGATGCCGCTGGGCCAGGGCGGTGGTGTGCTTGTGCACCACGTCGCGTCGCACCGCCGCCGCATGCGCATGGGTGCGCCCGATCCGGCGTTGCTGCCGCACCCACCGCTTCGACGGCCGTCGTTTCGTCTTGGTCGACGGGTCGTACGGACCACGCTGCCGCGCGGCCCTGCGCTGCAATACCCGCAGCCGGTCCTGAGCAGCGGTCAGAGACTTCGGCGCCGGAACCCGGTCGAGTTCGCGTCCGTCCGGCGTCGCGACAACGATCAGGGAGTCGGCTTTGACGCCGACGTCGACACCGACCACCGGTTCACTGGCCCCCACATGCCCCGGCACGGCGATCGTGCGGTGCACGAGGACCTGAAAGGCGACGTGCCACCGACCGGCCGAATCCTCGGACAGGGTGGCGGACAGTATCCGGGCGGTGCCCGCCTCGATCCTGCGGGCCAATTTCCGGGTCGACTCGAAGGTGTGGATCCGCCCCAGCCTCGGGAGGGTGACGTGATGCCGGTCCGTCTCGACACGGATGGTGCCGGTGGTGAACCGCACCGACCGGCGGGACCGGGCGGTCTTGAAGCGAGGGAACCCGATGATCTTCCCGGCCCGCTTGCCTTTGCGGGATGTCGACCACGCGTCCAATCCCCGGGCGAGCGCATCCAACCCGGAGTTGTATGCCTCCTTGGAGTTCTCGGCCCACCACGGCGCCACCTCGTGTTTGTGGGCGTTCCACTGTTTGCGCAACGCCGGCAGCGACCATCCCAAGGCGGGTGTCAACTCGTCCTCGGCGATGCCGTAGGAGCGTTCGGCTTGCCGCTGATTCATGACCGCTTTCACGGCGGCGAGCATCGTGTTGTGCGCCTTACGGGCCCCGCCTGCGTGCGAGCGGAACGCCCGCACCTGCGCCAGGGTGGGGTCGAGCGCGAACTTGTAGGCCTGCGCGGTCCAGCCGTCCGGGATCTCGAATCGAGCCATCACTTGACCTGCAGCTCGGGTACGTCCTGTGTGGTGGCAGTGACCGCCCGCATCGCACGGCTGTGGCCGTATCGGCGGGCACACATCGAGGTGAGCACCTCGATGATGTCCCGCACCGGATCGTGGTTGTGACCATGGTCGCCCGCCAGGAACCGGCGGTCCTGCACCGGCAGGGCCGCTGTCGGATGCTCGGCTCCGAGCCGGGCGAAGCGGTCGCGGTAGTCCACGATGATCATGCTCGCAGAGGGGTCCGACATGTAGCCTGTGGGTGCGCCCACTCGGTCGGCTTCGCATGACTTGTGCAGCACATTCGATCATGCTTGTTCACATTGAGGTTTTCTCACCAGAGGTTCGCTGACGACGGCCCGGGACATCCGAGCGGCATGGCGTGAGATGAGGACGTGGGGTCCTACCTGGTAGAGATCGTTTCGACCAAGAAGCAATCCCGAAGCAGGACCCCACGTGATTTCCTATCGTGCCACGCTCGACGTGCCCGAGCACACCCTGGCCTTCGTCGCCCGTGCCCTGGCCGCGCATCGCACCCGAGTCGACCACCGACCGTGGCAGCGGGCCGCTACCGTCTACGTCCAGGCGGTGATGGTGCTCCGCTGGTTCCGCGACGCTACCGACGTCGCCGCCCTGGCGCGCGATGCCCGAATCCCGCCGGCAACCGCCTACCGATACCTACACGAAGGTATCGACGTGATCGCCGCCCACGCCCCTGACCTGCACGAGGTCCTCGCGCACGGGACTGCATCCGGGTGGGAACATGTCGGACTCGACGGCACCTTGATCGCCGCGACCCGCTGCCGGGAACGCTCCGAAGCCGGACACGACCTGTGGTACTCGGGCAAACACCGCCGACACGGCGGCAACATCCAGGTTCTGACCGACCCGACCGGCTACCCGGTCTGGGTCTCCGACGTCGAACCCGGCTCGGTCCACGACATCACCGCTGCTCGACTCGGCGGAGTCCTCGGTGCCCTCTACGAGGCCGCCGCCGACGGGATGCCCACCCTCGCCGACAAGGGCTACACCGGTGCCGGGATCGGTGTCCACACGCCGACCAAGGGCCGCGACCTCAATGTCGGCACTCGATGCCGCAATACACTTCTGTCCGCGATGCGCGCTCCGGCGGAACGTGCGAATGCCCTGCTGAAGACCCGCTGGAAAGCCCTCCAACGAATCAGCCTGTGTCCGTGGAGGATCGGCACGATCACCGCCGCGGCCCTCGTGCTTCTTCACCTACAAGCCCCCGCCTGGTGAGAAAACCTCACTTGCTCACAGAATGTCAAGCAGTTCGTAACCCTTGGGCATGTGCGCTCCTCGGTGTCGAGTGGAGATCGGTGTGGTGTGAAGGTGGTTGCCGCACAATATGACAGACGCCCGCCCCCACGGTCGGAACCATGAGGGCGGGCGAGATGTTCGGTGTGGAGTGGGGCTACGAGATCGAGATTGCGCGCTCGGGGCAGCTCGCGACGGCTTCGCGAACATTGTCCTCGTGTTCGGCCGGAACTTCGGACACGAGCGTCACGGCGTAGCCGCCGTCGCTCAGCTCGAAGACCTCCGGACAGATCGCGAGGCAGAAGCCGTGGCCGCGGCACGCATCGTCATCGACATGAACCTTCACTTGCTGTCACCCTCTGCGACGGTGTACTCCAGGTTGAGGTTCAGCAGGCCGCGGAGGATGAAGGTGGGCAGGTAGTCGAACTTCCGATCGCCCTCGGGTCCGTGCACCTCCTCCGACAGCGCGATGTGGGTGGTCCGCTCGAGGAGGCGCTGGATACCCACGCGGCCTTCGGTCCGGGCCAGGGGAGCGCCGGGGCAGGCGTGCACACCTCGACCGAATGCGATGTGCGTACGCGCATTACGACGATCCAGATCGAAGTCCTCCGGGTCGGAGAACTGCCTGGAATCGCGGTTGGCCGCGCCGTTGAGGAGCATGAGGATCGTGCCGGCCGGAACCTCGACGCCACCGACCTCGGTCGGGACCTTGGAGAGCCGGAAGTCGCCCTTGATCGGGCTCTCCATCCGAAGCGCCTCCTCGATGAAGTTCGGGATCTTCTCCGGATCTTCGCGAAGTGCCTGCTGGATCTCAGGATTCTCGGCGATGATCCGGAGTCCGGAGCTCAGCAGCCGCACCGTCGTCTCCTGTCCCGCCGAGAAGACGTTCGCCGCAATGCGGAGGACGTCGTCGACCGGGGGCAGCGTGCCATCGGGGAACGTCGCCGTGGCGAGCCCGGTCAGGACGTCGTCCGTGGGGTTCGCGCGACGGTCCTCGATGTACTCGCCGAATTTCTTGTAGAGGAACTCGAGCGGGTTCAACTTCAGCGCTTCGCCCTCGGTGCTGCCGAGAGTGAAGCCGCCCTCCGTTGCGAGATTCAGGCCGGCGATGAACTCTTCATGGTCGCTCTCCGGGACGCCCAGGAGATCGGCGATGACGAGCATCGCGAAGGGTCCGGCGAATTCGCTGATGTACTCGCCTTGGCCCTTGGCCAGGATGTTGTCGAGCAGCTTGTCGGCCAGGCGGTAGATGAACTCTTCGTTCTCCTTGAGGCGCTTGGGGGTGATCAGGCGCATCAGCAGACCGCGGTGGTCCGCGTGCTGCGGGGGATCCATCGTGGGTAGCTGATCGTTCATCGGCAGCGAGGGGCGGTGCTCCTCGATCAGATCCGTGATGTCGTCGCTCTCGGCCGGGAGCGGGAAGCCCGAGAACGGACCGGTCACCGAGATGCATGAGGAGTAGGACTTCTCATCGTTGAGGACCTGGATTGCTTCCTCGTATCCGGTGACCATCATGACGTTCATGTGCGGTTCGCGCTTGACGGGGCAGCTCGCGCGCATCGCGTCGTAGTACGGGTTGGGATCGCCGACGAACTCAGGGTCGGTGAAGAAATTCTTCGTCTCGATGTCGGTCATCATTTCCTCTCGAGAAACAAGCTCCGGGCTGTGGCCGAGTACGGCCCCGAATCGCAGCTGTGCCGCGCCGACGCCGAGTCTCGTCGCACATCAAATCACGACTGCTCGAACCTCTCACTCATGGATGTTTCGTACATTTCGGACTTGTGATGCTGAACAAAGAGGTGGGGCGCGAGATGTAGTTGATCTTGATGATTTCATCCTCGCGTACGGCATCTTGTGACTGCGATCACAAGTGGAAGGCCCGCAAATGCAGGTGTGCCCGTGCTCGAGCGACGAATGTCGTTCGAGCACGGGCACGCCTGCGGGGTGCAACTGCTATCTCCCAGTACGTGTTACCACCGGGCTGCCTGCCTCAGACCACCGGTTCTTTGGTGATTTCGGCCCAGGCGGCGCCGCTGTCGGGGACGCGGGGCTGTTTCCAGACTTCGATGGGGAAGGAGACCATGACCAGCGATTGCATCAGGTGCATGAGGGTGCGGGCGTCGT
>NZ_JALKAI010000024.1:0-5356 GCF_023015605.1 Rhodococcus sp. F64268 | reverse complement strand
GCGTGACCACCACACCCTTCGGGCGCCCCGTCGACCCCGACGTGTAGATCACATACGCCGCATGCCCGAGCCGCAACGTCCGAACCCGCTCGTCGAACGTCACCGGACCCGACGGCAACACCGCAAGCTCGGACTCGGTCTCGGGATCGTCGAGTGCAATCCAACGCGCCGTCGCCGGCAATGTCGGTTTCGTCTCTCCGAGGGTGAGCCCGAGGACCGCGCCGGAATCCACGGTCATGTGCTCGACGCGGTCGGCAGGGTAGTTCGGGTCAACCGGGACGAACGCGGCACCGGTCTTGGCTACGGCCCAGGTCGCGATGACCGACTCCGGGGAGCGAACGAAGGCGAGCGCGACCACGTCCTCGGGCCCGAGGCCCCGGCCGATCAGCAACCGGGCGAGCTTCGAGGATGCTTCGTCGATCTCCGCGTAGGTCAGCGAGCGAGACTCGTGCACGACCGCGATGGCAGACGGATCTCGTTCCACCGCTGCGGCCAGCAACTGCGGCAGCAACAACGCCCGAGGTTCACGGCGGCGTGCGGGGCGCTGCTTGCTGCGCGCGCGACCGGAGGACGACGGACGCTCCGCGCTGGGATCATCGAGATTCATCCGTGCATTGTCCTCTTGCCCCGTCGCGGGCTCACGCCAGGCGTCATTCACCACTGATTTCCCTCGCACCTACGTCCGACTCCGTCCGGCGGGTTACCGCGCGGTATCGCGCCCCATTAGACCATCGGGCCGCAAATGCTCACGTTACGGGCGAGAAGGACATGCAGGAGTGGGACGCTCCGGCCTCCGGAGCGCCCCACGTCGAGGAATGTCGGTCAGTACAGGTCAGCGAGCTCCCGCGAGCCATCGGTCGAGAACCGGCCCGATGTGAGCAACCGCATCTCGCGAAAGCATCTGCCAGTGCGTCTCCGGAACGAGCTCGGCACTGACGGCGCCGCCGATATAGCGGTGCCAGCTCTCCGCTGCCGAGGTGTTGCGGTCGTTTCCTGCGACGAAGACCAGTAGATCCCCGTCGAAGAGCCGGGGCTGATGCGCCGCCAGCACACGGTACGAGTGACGCGCCCCATCGAATATTCGTTCGATTCGGGTGGGGGTCATGCCGTCGAAAGGCGGCGGCAGAGCTTCGGCCAACTCGACAAGAGCATCCGAGGTGAGATCTGTGATCGGCATACTTGCAGCCGAAGCACCGACATCGATTCCGAGCATGTCGGCGACCGTCGGCGGCGCCTGCTGCGAACTCGTATCCGCATCGAGTTCGGAACCGACCGGATAGGTATCGAGCACCGCAAGCGTCGGGACAGACTCCCCTTGATGTTGCAGCGCTACCGCGACAGCGTGCGCGAGCACGCCGCCCATCGACCAGCCCACCAGGTGGTAAGGGCCGTGCGGTGCGATCTCGCGGATGATCCGCACGTACTCGTCTGCCCAGGCCTCGATGTCAACGGGCAGGTCAGCGCCGTCCTGAAGTGCGGGCGACTGCAGACCGTAGACAGGGCGATCCTCACCGAAGTACCGCGCCAGGCCCGCAAAGCCCCAGGACAACCCCGTGACGGGATGGAAGCAGAACACCGGCGCTCCCGACCCTCCGGTGCGAATCGGGAGTACCGCATCGAAGGCACCGACTGCATCGGAGCGCGGAGCCAGCACTTCGGCGTCGATCCGCCTCGACAGTTCCTCGACTTCGGGATGCAGGAACAACCACGGCAACGGCACCTCGGTGAACAAGTACTCGCGAAGGCGGGCGACGACCTTCACCGCGCTGAGCGATGTGCCTCCGATCTCGAAGAAGTCGTCATCGAGACCCACCTTTCCGTGGATGTCGAGTACGTCCACGAAGGCCGTCGCGACAGCGTTCTCGGTCGAGGTCCGCGGTGCCCGGTACGGTCGTGCGGGCGCCTCGGGTTCCGGGAGCGCCTTCCTGTCGACCTTGCCGTTGATGTTCAAAGGCACCGAGTCGAGCGTCACGAAACCCTGCGGAATCATGTAGGACGGCAGTACACGGGCCAGTTCCGCACGCATCGCAGGAACGTCCAATCGCCCCTCGGCGGGTGCGACGAACGCGACGATACGGTCGTCCGACTGCACAGAGGCCCCCCGCTGCACCGACGCGACGGCCTCACGTATCTGCGGAAGCGAACGCAACGCAACCTCGATCTCACCGAGTTCGATGCGGAATCCTCGAACCTTGACCTGAGAATCAGCGCGATCGAGGTATTCGAGCGTGCCCGAGCCGCTCTCGCGGAACGGTCGCCACCGAACGATGTCACCTGTCCTGTACAGCCTGGTTCCGGGGTCGCCGAACGGGTTCGCGACGAAACGCTCGGTAGTGAGGCCGGACCGTCCGAGGTAGCCGCGGGCAAGTTGCACGCCCGCGAGGTATAGCTCGCCCGGCACCCCCGGTGGCACGGGATGCAGTCGCTCGTCGAGGACGAACACCTGCGTGTTCGACACGGGTTCGCCGATCGGTACCGAACTCGAAGGTGATTCTCGAACCTCGTGGGCGGTCACCGACACCGCGGCTTCGGTCGGACCGTAGAGATTCACCAATCCGGGTGCGGGATGTGCAAGGGCCCGTTCAGCAGTATCGATCGGCAGTGTTTCGCCGATCGCCAGGACCTGGCGAAGCGTGTCCGGCAATTCACCGCGGGCGTCATCGAGCAGCGCGTCGAGCATCGACGGAACGACATGCAGGGTCGTGACGTTCTCGCGACGGATCAGGCCATTGAGGTAGGCGGGGTCGCGGTGTCCGTCCGGTGCCGCGATCACGAGCCTTGCACCTGCGGTGAGCGCAGACCAGAATTCCCACACCGAAAGATCGAACGTCGCCGCGGTCTTGAGGAGCACCGCGTCGGACGGTGTGAGCGAGAAGTGTTCACGTTTCCAGACGAGCTGATTGACGATCGCACCGTGCGACACGACAACGCCCTTGGGGCGGCCGGTGGAGCCGGAGGTGAAGATGACGTAGGCAGCGTTGTCGGAGCGCAGGGCTGCGAGCCGGTCGGAGTTTCGGATCGGCCGGCTGTCGTAGGGGGCGAGATCGAGAGAGTCCACCTCGAGAACGAAAGCATCGCCCGGTAGCGCGATCCGGTCCCGAGAGGTCGTGAGAACACCCACCGGGGATGCCGTGTTGAGGATGTACTCGATACGTTCGGCCGGATGGTCGGGGTCCAGTGGCAGATACGCTCCGCCCGCCGCGGACACCGCGTACATCGCGACCACCAGGTCGGCCGAACGTCGTATGGCGAGCGCAACCACCGTCTCCGGTCCGACTCCGCGATCGATGAGAAGTCGCGCCAAACGGTTCACACGTGCCGAGAAGTCTCGGTAGGTGATCGTGTCGGCTCCTTCGACAAGGGCCACCGCGTCCGGTGTCGCGCGTGCCTGGTCGTCGAACAGGTCGGGCAGCGTCCGGCCATGCCCCACCGCATACTGCTCCGCTTCCCATGCCCGCAGCATGGCTTCGAGTTCCTGGGGGTCGTGCAGGTCGACATCGCCGACGGGAACCGATGCGTCGCCGATCACCGAGGCGAGTATCCGCACGTACCGATCGAGCATCCGCTGCACCGTCGGACGGTCGAAAAGTTCTGTCGCGAAGCCGAACTCGATATCGAAGCCGCCTCGTCCACTACCTGCGCCGTGGTCGACGACGGTCACGTGCAGATCGAACCGGACAGATGTGGATGCGGCCTCCAACGGTTCGACCTTCAGCCCGGGCAGTTCGAGGGAATCCACCGTGAAATTCTGGTACGAGAATCCGACCTGGAACACAGGATGCTGCGCGGGCGACCGAACGGGATCGAGCACCTCGACAAGTCGCTCGAACGGAATTTCAGCGTTGTCGAACGCGGCGAGATCCACCGTCCGCACCTGTTCGAGCAGTTCGACGAACGTGTCCCCGAGTTCCACCGGTGTACGGAGGGCGAGCATGTTTACGAACATCCCGACGACGTCGTCGAGTTCGGGTGCGGATCGTCCCGCGACCGGAGTGCCGACCACCACATCGGCGGTGTCCGACAGCCGAGCGAGGAGAACTGCGAGAGCGGCATGCATGACCATGAACGGTGTCGCACCGACTCGACGTGCGAGTTCCGAGATCTCTCGGTACATCTCGGAGTCGAGTGCAGCACGAATTCGGTCTCCCGACGACCCGAGCACGATCGGGCGCGGACGATCGGTGCACAGCTCGAGGGCCCCGGGGATCCCCTCCAAGGTCTCGACCCAGAACGCGAGCTGCCTTCCCGCGACAGACCGCGGATCCTCGTCGGATCCGAGGAACTCGCGCTGCCACAGTGTGTAGTCGGCGTATTGGATGGTCAAGGGATTCCAGTCCGGGCGAGCACCCCCGCTGCGCGCGGTGTACGCGAACACGAGGTCGCGCACGAGCGGCGCAAGCGACGAACCGTCGCCGGCGATGTGATGCAGCACGAGTCCGAGGACATGCTCATCGGGGCCGGTCGCGAGAATGTGTGCGCGCACGGGGACCTGGGTCGTGACATCGAACGCCTCGCCGGCGAGTTCGCCGAGTCGCTGCGGAAGGCGTTCCACATCCACGGTTTCGACGGCCACCTCGAACTCGACATCCGAAGGCTCGAGGATCCGCTGCTCGCCGACACCGTCGATCTCCGGGTAGAGCGTCCGCAGCGTCTCGTGCCTCGCGACGATGTCCCCGAATGCGGCCTGCATCGCAGCTACGTCGAGTTGACCGGAGAGCCTTACCGCGAGGGGAATGTTGTAGAGCGGCGACTGTGGCTCGAGTCGGTTGAGGAACCACATGCGCTGCTGAGCATAGGACAGCGGCAGATGGTCGGGCCGGCCCCGCGGCGCGAGGAGCGACGGTCCGGAGGACGACGAGGAATCCACCCGCGCGGCCAGGGACGCCACCGTCGGCTCGTCGAACAATGCGGCAGCCGAGACGGTGACACTCAGCGCGGATCGGAGGTGGCCCACCACACGCGTCGCGAGCAAGGAGTTTCCGCCGAGATCGAAGAAGTCATCATCCAGACCCACCCGCTCGACACCGAGCACATCCGCGAACACCGCCGCCACCGCGATCTCCGTCGCGGACTCCGGCGCCCGGAACTCCGTGACCAACACACCGGGATCGGGAAGCGCATCGCGGTCGAGTTTCCCAGTGGGCGACAGCGGAATGGTGTCGAGTTCGAGAACGACGGACGGAACCATATGCGAAGGAAGACGTTCCGATACCTCACGGGAGATCACCCCGACATCCAGGCCCACGCCCGCGGCACCATGCACGTACGACACCAACTGCGTCTCACCCGCAGGTGTCGTACGACCCACCGTCACCGCGAAATCCACACCGGCACACGACGACAACACCGCATCGAT
>NZ_JALKAI010000023.1:0-5968 GCF_023015605.1 Rhodococcus sp. F64268 | reverse complement strand
CCGCGCCCACCGCGACGACACCTCATCGAGCTCCCGATACGACAACGACCGCCCACCAGCAACCACCGCCACCGCATCACCACACGACTCCACCGCCGACACCAACAACTGCGGCAACACCACACCCCGACCACGCCCACCACGACGTTGTCTCGAAGGATTCTTCCGTCCGGTTCGTGTGCTCCGGCCGCTATGTCGCAGTTCGTCCGCTTCGGCCTGCCCAACCGAACGCGTCCCACGGTCAGCGCTCACCACGAAATCGACTCCTTCCGGTCGAACAGCCCCGACGCCGCTCGACCGGAAGTCAAGTTACCGAACAGTTACCTTTCGTGCAGCACCCAGGGATCGGCCAGGGTGGCACTCTTACCTGCCAGGGCACCCGAAACCCCACCGTGCGCTTCGGCGTGTCGATCGGTGATGATCACAACCTCGAGGTCCTCGGAATCGGACAATGCGGACACCTCAGCGGCCGGAACGAAAGCGTGACTGACCCACTCTTCGAGAGCGAGTTCGCCGAGATCATCATCGCGACCAGGAACGACGACCACCGCGCCGGCAATTGCCGCGGCCAACACGGCGAAGACCGTCCATCGATCGGCGTCCGCACCGCCAGGAAGGATGCGGGATTCGTAGGTCAGGGCCAGCTGATCCTGCCCCCGACGCAACGCGGCAACTCCTTGACCGTGACTGAGATGCACATCACCGAAGCACAACGCCCGGTCACCGGGACCGAGCACCTCGGGGCGATCGGTGTAGCCGAGCGAACGGCCGGACAAGTCCGCCACTGCCGCATCGACCGCAGGGTCGTCGATCGAGATCCACGTCGTCGCGGCAGCAACTGTCGTCTCCGTGAACTCCGCGACCCGGTCGCTCGTGGTCAGTCCCCATCGTGCGGGTACCTCCCGGTCGACCGACACGGCGGCACCCGATTTCGCCACCGCCCACAGTGCGACCACCAGATCGACACCGACCGGAAGGTCCACGGTCACGACATCGCCCGAGGTCGCTCCGCGGGAGATCAGGTACCTCGCCCACTGCGATGAGCGCGTCTCGATCTCCGCGAAACTCGACTCCGCGTTGCCGAAGACGACGGCCGGAGCATCCGGATCCGATTCGACGGCAACCTGGAGCTCCTGCGCAAGTGTGCGATCCACACTCATCGGCGTCGTCGCCGGCACAGACGGCGCCACACTCGTAGCGACCGAACGTTCACTGTCCGTACGGATATCGATGTCACCGACCACCGTGGCGGGGTCGGCCGCTACCGTATCCAGGAGCGTCACGAACCTCTCTGCGAGGGTCTCGATGGTGTCCGGGTCGAACAGGTCGGTCGCGTACGTGAACGCGAGTGCCATCCCGCCGGCCCCACCGTCGGCGCCGTCCTCGGGTTCCGCGGTCACCTGCAGGTCGAACTTCGCTGCCAGCTCGCCACCGTCGACAGCTTCGACCGTCAGCCCCGGAAGCTCGAGGCGTGCCGGTTCGATGTTCTGGAACGACAACACCGTCTGGAACACGGGATGCCGCGCCGCCGATCGTGCTGAGACAACCTCATCGACGATTCGCTCGAACGGCACGTCGGCGTTCGCGAACGCCTCGAGATCCACAGCGCGGGCCGCGTCGAGGACCGAACCGAAGGTCGCGGAAGGGTCGATGTCGGTGCGCAACGCCAGCGTATTGACGAACATGCCGACGACATCGTCGAGCGCGCGAGCACCGCGCCCGGCCACGGGAGTGCCGACGACGATGTCGCGAGAGTTGCTCAGCCGCGACAACAACACAGCAAGAGCGGAGTGCACGACCATGAACAACGTGGACCGGTGCGCCGCACTGAGCTCGTCGAGACGACTGCGGGTCTCTGCCGTCACCCGGGTGATATGAGTGGCGCCACGCAGGCTCGGAGTTGCCGGACGCGGCCGATCGGTGGGCATGTCGAGCAGGTCGGGAACCCCGGCGAGATTCGCACGCCAGTACGCGAGCTGAACGCCCGCCGGCGAGTGTGGGTCCTCGGCGTCGCCGAATACTTCCTGCTGCCACAGAGCGAAGTCCGCGTACTGGATCTCGAGAGGGTCGGCAGCGGGAGCTTCTCCCCCGAGGCGAGCCACATACGCCGACATCAGATCGCGGGCGAGCGGCGGCAGGGACGCGCCGTCGGCCGAGATGTGATGAACCACGAGTGCAAGGACGTGGTCGTCGGAGCCGATGCTCACGAGACGACCGCGCACAGGCACCTCGGTTGCCACGTCGAATCCCTGCGAGACCACCTCGACAACGAACGCGACGGCCTCCGCCTCCGAGTCCACGGCGACCGTGGCGAAGGCGTCCACCGTGTCGGCGTCCAGAATCTTCTGGTGCGGCCCCTGCTCGTCCTGTGGATATACGGTGCGCAGCGACTCGTGGCGCTCGACGATGTCGCGTACCGCGGCAGCCAGTGCCGCGGTGTCGAGGTCGCCGCGCAGCCGGATGGCAAGCGGAATGTTGTATGTCGCCGACCCCGGATCGAGCTGGTTCAGCACCCACATGCGCTGCTGCGCCAGCGACAACGGAATACGGTCCGGCCGGATCCCGGCAACCAGGTCGGGGAGCGTGCGGCCACCCTGCCCGGAATCGGCCCGCGCTGCCAGACCTGCAACGGTGGGGTCCTCGAACAATTCACGGATCGCCAGGTTCGAACCCAGTGCCTCGTTGATCCGCGCGATCACCCGTGTCGCGATGAGTGAGTTGCCGCCCAGATCGAAGAACGAGTCGTCCGCTCCGACCTTCTCTACGTCGAGAACCTGCGACAGGATCTGTGCCACTGCGCGTTCGGACTCCGTCACCGGTTCCCGATAGTCGTCGCCGAGAACATCGATCCGCGGCGCGGGGAGAGCCCGCCGGTCGAGTTTTCCGTTGACCGTCAGGGGCAGTTCGTCGAGCACGGTCACAATGTCGGGCACCATGTAGCCGGTCAGGAACTCCGAGACCTGAGCGCGCACGTCCGGCGCAAGCACAGTCTCACCGGCTCGCGGAACGACGTAGCCCACGAGTCGCTCGCCGAGACCGTCGTCGCGAACCATCGCAACGGCGTGCGCAACACCCGACGCCTGCAGCAGAGCCGCCTCGATCTCGCCGAGTTCGATGCGGAAACCACGCAATTGCACCTGGGAGTCACTGCGGCCTGCGTATTCGAGGACTCCGGCCGAGTTCCAGCGGGCGATATCCCCGGTGCGGTACAGCCTGCCCCGGCCGAACGGATCTGCGACGAACCGCACTGCGGTCAGGTCGGGGCGTCCGAGATACCCTCGCGACAACTGGTCGCCGGACACATAGACCTCACCGGGCACACCCTGGGGTACCGGCTGCAACCGTCGATCGAGCACGCGCACCGCGAGTCCGGGTAGGGATCGTCCGATCGCGCTTGCCGCCCCGGCCTGCGCATGGGTGCGCTCGACAGCGTGGAAGGAGACGTGCACTGTCGTCTCCGTGATGCCGTACATGTTGATCAGACGGGGCGTGACGGGGTGCCGGTCGAACCAGCCGTCGAGGCGCCCGGGATCGAGCGCCTCGCCGCCGAACACCACGTACCGCAGTCTCGAAGGCGCGGCCTCGACCGCACTCGAGGCGAGGGCGCGGTCCGCCTCGTCGAACTGGTAGAAAGCCGACGGCGTCTGGTTGAGGACGGTCACACCTTCGGTGCGTACGAGACCTGCGAACAACTCCGGCGACCGCGAGGTCGGGTAGTCGACGACGACGAGCCTGCCACCGTGGAGCAGTGGCCCCCACAGTTCCCACACCGAGAAGTCGAATGCGTACGAGTGGAACAGGGTCCACACATCGTCCGATCCGAAACCGAACAGCGGTTCGGCATTCTCGAAGAGCGTGAGCACGTTGCGGTGGGTGACACCGACGCCCTTGGGGCGGCCAGTGGAGCCCGAGGTGTAGATCACGTAGGCCAGATCATCGGGCCGCAACGGCACCGGACGGTCGGCGTCGGTGAGCGGATCTGCCGAGAACGTCTCGGCACCGACTTCCGTCCCGTCCGCACGAACAATGTCGATTCCGCTGTCCCACAGCACACTCGCACCGTCGCCACGCCCGATCGCGTCGGAGGTCACGATCGCGCGGGGGCGCGCATCGTCGAGCATGTACCGGATGCGGTCGGAAGGATAGGTCGGATCGACCGGCAGGTAAGCGCCACCCGATTCGAGCACGGCCACGAGCGCGACGACGAGGTCGATCGAGCGCGGCAACGCCACCGCCACGAGCGACCCCGGGCCGACCCCGGCGGCGATGAGCCGACGCGCCATCCGGTTGGCGCGGGCCGAGAGTTCGGTGTAGTCGATGGTGGTACCGGCGGAGGTCACCGCAGGGGCGGTGGCGTGAGCGAGCACAGATTCCGACAGACGACCGGGGAGTGTCGCCGGAGTTCGCGCCGGAGAACCGGCGCCGAGCGAACTCCAGGTGGTCAGAATCCGTTCACGCTCGCCCTCGTCGAGGAGCGGTAGATCCGCAATGGCGGTCCGCTCGTCGGAGACCACCGCGCCGAGGATGCGGACGAACCTGTCCGCGAGGCTTTCCACCGTAGTGCTGTCGAACAGTTCCGTCGCGTAGTTGAATTCGACAGCGAACCCGCTGGGCGCGCCGTCCGTCCCGACGGTGTCCGCGACGGTGACCTGGAGGTCGAATTTCGCTGTCTCCGCGTCGAATTCGACACCCGAGATGGCCAACCCGGGCAGCTCGAGGTTCGACACCGGCATATTCTGGAACGTCAGCATAACCTGGAACAACGGGTGACGGGCCTGCGAGCGCGGCGGGTCGAGCACCTCCACGAGGCGTTCGAACGGCACGTCGGCGCGCACGAATGCATCCAGATCCGCGACCCGCACCCGATTCAGCAGGCCTTCGAACGACTCCCCACCGTCGACCTCGGTGCGCAACACGAGTGTGTTGACGAACATTCCGATCACGTCGTCGAGGGCAGCCTCGCCGCGACCGGCGACAGGCGTGCCGATCGCGATGTCCTCGGTACCGCTCATCCGCGCGAGGAGCACTGCAAGCGCAGCGTGGACAACCATGAATTCCGTTGCGCCACTGCGACGTGCCAGATCGGTGATACCCGCGCGCACGTCGCGGTCGAGGTCTACACGCAGCGATGCACCTCGGTTGCTCGCCACCGCGGGCCGCGGGCGATCGACGGGAAGGGGAAGCTCTTCCGGCAGGTCGGCGAGCGTTCGTCGCCAGAACTCCACCTGCTCGGAGAGCAAGGACTCGGGATCGGACTCGTCGCCGAGTACCTCGCGCTGCCACAGCGTGTAGTCCGCGTACTGCACCTCGAGTGGGGCCCATGAGGGCGCGTTCCCTGAGACGTGCGCCTCGTAGGCGGTCACCACGTCGCGCACGAGTGGGCCGATCGAGTAACCGTCGGCGGAGATGTGGTGCACAACCACGATCAACACGTGCTCGCGCTCCGACACCTCGAGCAGACGCACTCGAAGTGGAACCTCACGAGTGACATCGAACCCGGTGGTCACGATCTCCGCGATGCGATCGGGAACCTCGTCTGCAGACAGCGGTTCCGGTGACACGGCGAGCCTGGCATCCGATGCCAGGAGTACCTTCTGGTATCCGATGCCGTCGATCTCCGGGTATACGGTGCGCAGCGATTCGTGCCGGGCAACGACGTCATCGATTGCCGAGCGCAATGCCGCACGGTCCAGATCTCCGGAGAGTCTGATGGCCATCGGGATGTTGTCGACGAACGACTCCGGGTGCAGGCGGTTGAGGAACCACATCCGCTGCTGGGCCGACGACAACGGAACACGTTCGGGACGCTCGCGGGCCGCCAACGGCACCGAATCGCCGCCGGAGACCAGCTTTTCGATCCGGGCAGCCAACTCCTCCACCGACCCCACCTCGAACACCACCGACACCGGCACCCGCACACCCACCACCGACGACAACCGCGCCACCACACGCGTCGCCGCCAACGAAT
>NZ_JALKAI010000022.1:0-6644 GCF_023015605.1 Rhodococcus sp. F64268 | reverse complement strand
TGGTCCACACGACGCGCACGCAACCGAACGTGCGGCGCAGCAGCGCCGACTGTTCGGGATCCGGGTAGGCCCGGACCTTGTACGCGGTCCTCATCTGCCCATGACAACAGAAGGGTCCGACATGTCGAACGTCATTCCTGCCCGCCGTGAACGACGGGGCATCCAGGCGAGGTTCCGGTGACCGTCCCGCCGGACCCGCGGCCGTTCCTGGACCAGCTCATTTCTCGGCTCACCGGCCGGGGCGGCGACTTCGAGATCGTGATGGGCGACGTGCTGGGCACCGAGATGCCGGTGATGAAGCACCGAGGGCGGGCCGTCGCCGACCTGCTGTCGCAGTCGCTGGTCTGGGGTGATCGCGAGTATCTCGTCACGTCAGAGCGCAGAATCACGTTTGCGCAGCACGCGCGCGACGCCTATGCACTGGCTGCAGCGCTACGTGAACGCTATGGGGTTTCGGTCGGTGACCGGGTCGCGATCCTGTCGGCGAATCGGCCCGAATGGGTCACCGCTTTCTGGGCGACGCAGGCACTGGGTGCGATCGCAGTAGGGATCAACGCGTGGTGGGTGCGGCCGGAGATCGAGGTCGGGATCCGGTATTCGCGTCCGCGGGTGGTGTTCGTGGACGAACAACGTGCCGAAACCGTTGCCACCATGGGCGCGAGCGACACGATCATCCTCACCATCGAGGATGACATGCCGCGGTTGATCAGGGAGTTCATCGGGGCGCAGCCTCCCCCACCGAGGGTCGATGAGGATGATCCGGCGGTGCTTCTGTTCACCTCCGGTACCAGCGGGGAGCCCAAAGGGGCGTTGCACTCGCAGCGGAATCTGCTGGCGGTGGCCGACTATCATCGCTACGCCGACGCGATCACCGCCGCCTGGACCGGAGAGCAATACGCACGTGGCGTCCCGTCGGACACCCGCCACCTGCTCACCTCCTCCCTGTGCCACATCACAAGCCTGCACAACACCGTGGTGCCCCGCCTCGCGACCGGCAGCACCGTCATCATGAACCAGGGCTGGCTCGGAGTCCGTCCGGTGCTGGAACTGATCGAAAGCGAAGAGATCACCCATTGGAACGCGGTGCCGTCGATGGCGGCGCGGATGCTCGAGGTCGACGATCTCGACCGGTACGATCTCACCTCACTGATCGGGTTCATGTTGTCCTCGGAACCGTCGACCCCCGAGTTCAAACAGCGGATCCGCGAGAAGTTGCCCTTCGGCAGTCACGCCGTGGTCGACAGTTACACGATCACCGAGTGCAGCACGTCGATCACTGCCGCAACTGCTGAGTCACTCGATCGGTATCCGGGCACCGTCGGCGAGCCGGTGATCACAGTGAGCCTCGAGATCCGCGACCAACATGGAGGTTGGCTCCCCGACGGCCAACCCGGCGAGGTCTGTGTGCGAAGCCCGTTCGTGATGCTCGGGTACTGGGACGACGACGAGGCCACCGCGGAGACGATCACCGCCGACCGATGGTTGCGGACGGGCGACTACGGCGTCGTCGAGGGCGGCCGGCTGCGACTGCTGGGGCGGCGGGCGGATCTCATCGAACAGAACGGCGAGTCGATCTATCCTTCGGAGGTCGAGCGAGTCCTCGGCGGCCACCCTGCGGTACGTGAGTGCTTGGTCAGCGGCGTGTCGCACCCCGAATGGGGGCAGGAGGTGGGCGCGGTCGTGGTCCTGAATCCCGGTTCGTCTGCCACCAAAGAGGAACTGACGGCGTACGTTGCCGATCATCTCGCTTACTTCAAGGTGCCGACCCGCTGGCGGTTCACGCGGGATCTGCTGCCTCGCAACACCACCGGAAAAATTATCCGGCGCCGCTTTCCCGGCGACGACCTGCCCGGGTACTGAGGCCCGACCCCGAGTCACTGTGCCCTCGAACAGGCATGTGCTAACTTACCAAGCAATCGCTTGGTTCGGTACCGACGTTAGGAAAATGCCATGGGCATCACCTCCACCTCCGACGGCGCAGGGATCACCACGGTCACCGTCGACTTCCCGCCCGTGAACGCTCTCCCCTCCGCCGCGTGGTTCGAGCTCGCCGACGCCATCGTGGCCGCGGGCAAGGACATGAGCACGCACGTCGTCGTGCTGCGCGCCGAGGGCCGCGGCTTCAACGCCGGCGTCGACATCAAGGAAATGCAGGCCACCGAAGGCTTCGATGCCCTCATCGCCGCCAACCACGGCTGCGCCGCCGCATTCGCCGCGGTCTACGACTGCGAGGTACCCGTCGTCGTCGCGGTCAACGGCTTCTGCGTCGGAGGCGGCATCGGGCTCGTAGGCAACGCCGACGTGATCGTCGCGTCCGACGACGCCGTATTCGGCCTTCCCGAGGTCGACCGCGGCGCGCTCGGCGCCGCAACCCACCTCGCACGCCTCGTCCCCCAGCACCTCATGCGCACCCTGTACTACACCGCGCAGAACGTCACTGCCCAGCAACTCGAGCATTTCGGGTCTGTCTACAAGGTGGTGCCGCGCGACGAACTCGACGCCGCCGCAAGCGAAGTCGCCGGGATGATCGCCGCCAAGGACACGCGCGTCATTCGCCGTGCCAAGGAAGCGATCAATCGGATCGATCCGGTCGACGTGAAGACCGCCTACCGCATCGAACAGGGCTTCACTTTCGAACTGAACCTTGCCGGTGTCGCCGACGAGCACCGCGACGAGTTCGTTGCGACGGGCAAGCCGCGAAGCAACCACTGAGTTGCACGAGAACTGAGCAGTTACGAGAACTGGGAAGCACCAGAAGGAGCTTGAACACTCATGCGTGACAAGAGGATGTCGCTCGACGAGGTCGTCGGCGAACTGCGCAGCGGAATGACCATCGGCCTCGGCGGCTGGGGATCACGCCGCAAGCCCATGGCCTTCGTCCGCGCAATTCTGCGTTCGGACATCAAGGACCTGACCGTCGTGACCTACGGTGGCCCCGACCTGGGACTGCTGTGCTCTGCCGGCAAGGTCAAGAAGGCGTACTACGGCTTCGTGTCGCTCGACTCGGCACCGTTCTACGACCCGTGGTTCGCCAAGGCCCGCACCTCCGGCGAACTCGTCGCCCGCGAGATGGACGAGGGCATGGTCAAGTGCGGCCTCGAAGCTGCCGCCGCGCGCCTGCCGTTCCTGCCGATCCGGGCAGGCCTCGGCTCCGACGTGCAGACCTTTTGGGGCGACGAACTCCAGACCGTCACCTCGCCCTACGCCGATGAATCCGGTAAGCGCGAGACCCTGATCGCAATGCCCGCGTTGAACCTGGATGCTTCTTTCGTGCACCTGAACATCGGCGACAAGCACGGCAACGCCGGCTACCAGGGCGTCGATCCCTACTTCGACGATCTCTACTGCATGGCCGCAGAGAAGCGGTACGTCTCCGTGGAGAAGATCGTCGAGACCGAGCAGCTGGTCAAGGAAGTTCCCCTGCAGCAGCTGCTGCTCAACCGTCTGATGGTCGACGGTGTCGTCGAGGCACCGAACGGCGCGCACTTCACCCTCGCCGGCGATTCGTACGGGCGCGACGAGAAGTTCCAGCGTCACTACGCCGAGGCCGCCAAGACCCCCGAGTCGTGGCAGGCCTTCGTCGACCGGTTCCTCTCCGGATCCGAAGAGGACTACCAGGCCGCCATCAAGAAGTTCGCAGAGGAGCAGCAGGCATGACCACCACCGACACTGTGACCCGCGCCGAATACTGCGCAATCGCGTGCGCCGAGATCTTCTCCGGTGCAGGCGAAATCGTCGCCAGCCCGATGGCGACGCTCCCGCAGATCGGAGCTCGCCTGGCCAAGCTCACCACCGAACCCGATCTGGTGATCACCGACGGTGAGGCACTCATCCTCGCCGAGGTGCCCGCACTCGGCGCGAAGGCTCCGGTCGAAGGCTGGATGCCGTTCCGCAAGGTGTTCGACGTCGTCGCATCCGGTCGTCGGCACGTGGTGATGGGCGCCAACCAGATCGACCGGCACGGCAACCAGAACCTCTCGGCCTTCGGCGACGACCTGCAGAAGCCGACGCGACAGATGTTCGGTGTGCGCGGCGCCCCGGGGAACACCATCAACCACGCCACCAGCTACTGGGTGGGCAAGCACTCGACCCGCGTCTTCGCCGACAAGGTCGACGTCGTGTGTGGCGTGGGCTACGACAAGATCGACCCCGAGAACCCCGCGTTCCGTTTCCTCGAGATCCCCCGCGTGGTCACCAACCTCGGTGTGTTCGACTTCGGTGGGCCGGACCATTCGTTCCGCGCCGTGACACTACATCCGGGCGTCGACGCGGAGACCGTCGCCGCGAACACGTCGTTCGAGGTCGCCGGCCTCGCCGAGGCAGGCGTCACCCGCGAGCCGACCGCAGAAGAACTGCGACTGATCCGCGAGGTCATCGACCCCAAGGGCCTGCGTGATCGCGAGGTCTCGCTGTGACTTCCGGTGGCGGGAAGGCCTTGCTGCGGACTCCGCTGACCGAACTCGTCGGCATCGAGCACCCCATCGTCCAGACGGGCATGGGGTGGGTGTCGGGTCCGCGTTTGACGGCCGCGACGTCGAATGCGGGCGGTCTGGGCATCCTCGCCTCCGCGACGATGACGTACCCGGAACTCGAAGCGGCAGTTGCGAAGACGAAGTCGCTGACCGACAAACCGTTCGGCGTGAACATGCGTGCCGATGCGTCGGATGCGGGCCAGCGCATCGATCTGCTGATCCGCGAGAAGGTCAAGGTCGCGTCGTTCGCGCTGGCTCCCAAGAAGGAACTCATCGCGAAGCTAAAGGATCACGGCATCGTCGTGGTCCCGTCGATCGGCGCAGCCAAGCATGCGGTCAAGGTCGCATCGTGGGGTGCAGACGCAGTGATCGTGCAGGGCGGTGAGGGCGGTGGTCACACGGGCCCCGTCGCCACCACGTTGCTGCTGCCCAGCGTGCTCGATGCCGTCGACATCCCCGTCATCGCTGCGGGCGGTTTCTTCGACGGTCGCGGTCTCGCCGCGGCGTTGTCGTACGGTGCGGCCGGTGTCGCGATGGGCACGAGGTTCTTGCTCACCAGCGACAGCGCGGTGCCGGATTCGGTCAAGCAGCAGTATCTCGCTCGCGGTCTGCAGGACACCACCGTGTCCCTCAAGGTCGACGGAATGCCACACCGCGTCCTCAACACCGAACTGGTGAACAGCCTCGAGAAGTCCAGCTACGCCAAGGGGCTCGTCGCAGCCGCACGAAACGCGACGAAGTTCAAGTCGATGACCGGCATGAAGTGGTCCACGCTGGTCAAGGACGGACTCGCCATGAAGAAGGCGAGTGACCGTACCTGGCAGCAGATCATCATGGCCGCCAATACCCCCATGCTGCTCAAAGCCGGTCTCGTCGAAGGCAACACCGAAGCCGGTGTGCTCGCCTCGGGTCAGGTCGTGGGCATGGTCGACGACCTGCCGAGCTGCGCGGAGCTGATCGACCGGATCATGACCGATGCCGTCGCCCGCATCGACGCGCTCGGCGCACTGCGCGACACGGAGCGCGCCGTCTGACGAAGCTCGCAGTCTCCACATAGAGCTCGCAGCCCAGTGCACTACTGGGCTGCGAGCTCTACTTTTGTCCTGCCTGCTCCGGTTTCTGCTTCATGGTCGCAGCATTCGCACGAGCATCTCCACCGTGCGCTCGATCGGGTCGGGCCGGGAGTCCGTGATCGGCACGATGATGCGCGTCCACACCGCACCGAGGAGCATGTCGAACACGTCGTTGGGATCGATCGACGGATCGACGGTACCCGGTGGCGCAGAGTGCAGGATTGCAAAGAATTGGGGTCGCACCGACACCCTCTGGTAGGCCGCGCCGTTACCGGTATCCGACCGGCGGTACGCCAGCAGAGGACCGGCCGCCGCGCGTGTCGCGGGATCGCTGAACGTGTCGGCGTACGCGCGGATGAAGCAGCGTAGGTCCTCTCGAAGGTCCCCGATGGGGCTCACCTGCAACGGACGTTCCATGGGGAAGGCAGCGTCCTCGATCAGCTCGATCCGCGATGACCACCTTCGATAGATCGCCGATGCGTGCACCCCCGACCGCATCGCCACGGCTTGGATCGTCGTCGCTTCGAAGCCCTGCTCAGCGAGGAGTTCGCGGGCGGAGGCAAGCGCCCGTTCGTCGATGCTGGTGTCGCGCGGTCGGCCCGGACGACGGGACGTATCCCCCATGCGGACGATCGTACCCACGGGGACCATTTCAGGAGATGGTCTTCTATATTCGACGTGATCTTGCTAACTTCCCAAAAGGTAATGTGACACGTCGCACATAGAGGAGTTCGATGACCAGGCGCACTCTGACCACCGTCGCCGCGGCATGCTCGGTGCTGCTGCTCGCGGGAGCCTGTGGCACCCCCGCTTCCAGCGACGCCTCGGACGAACCGGTCGGCGATCCCGTCTCCGGTGGTTCGGCCACCATGATCCAGGTTCGCGAACCGGTATCGCTCGACCCGGCGGCATTGAGCAACAACTGGGTCGGCCAGAGCCTCCTCGGAAACGCGCTCTACGGAACGCTGACAGGGCCCCGGAATTGTCGGTTTCATGAGGTCAAGGCCAGCGCGAGCGCCTGATCGGGATGGCGGGCATGGTGCCGCAACCCGGCAGCGATGTTGTCCCATCCAGCCAGGCGCAAAAGACCGACCGCAAT
>NZ_JALKAI010000021.1:0-7782 GCF_023015605.1 Rhodococcus sp. F64268 | reverse complement strand
CGGGTGTCGATGTCGATGATGCGTTCGCCGGTGGTGTGTCGGTCGGTGCTGCGGTCAAGGCTGTGAAGGAGCAGTTGCTGGCGATTCCGGACCGGGGTATGGGTTATGGCCTGTTGCGGTATCTGGATGGGCAGTCGTCGGTGCGGTTGGGTGCGGTGGCGAAGTCGCCGCAGATCAGTTTCAACTATCTGGGGCGTGTGTCCGGTGCGGATGTGCCGGAGGAGTTGGCGGCGATCGGGTGGGCGCCCACCGGCGCACTCGGCCAGGTCGATGCCGCGCTCGACGCGGATATGCCTGCCAGTGCCGCGATCGACATCAACGCGATCGTGAACGACGGGCCGGAGGGTCCGCAGCTCGGCGCGAACATCGCATTCCCCACCGGACTGTTGGATCGCGAGGATGTCGACGAGTTCGCGCAGCACTGGCGCGCGGCTCTCGACGCGCTCGTCGCCCACGTCGATGCACCCGACGCCGGCGGGCTGACCCCGTCCGACGTCCCGCTGGTGAATGTGACCCAGTCCGACCTGGAACGGTGGGAATCGCGGTACCGGCCGGTGGCCGATGTGTGGCCGCTCTCGCCGCTGCAGTCCGGTCTGTTGTTCCACGCGCTGATGACGGCCGACGATGACGTCGACGTGTACACGATGCAGGCGGTGCTCGACCTCGAAGGCGCGGTCGACGCGGACCGTCTGCACCGGGCGGCTCAGGGACTGCTCGATCGGCATGCGAATCTGCGCACCGTCTTCGTCACCGACGACGACGGCGACTCGGTCCAGCTGGTGCTCGACAACGTGCAGGTGCCATGGCGCACAGTCGACATGTCGTCGGAGGTGGCGTCTTCGGGCGTGACCGTCACCGTCCCGTTCTGGCGCGACGAGGAGACCCGCGGGTTCGTCATGGACACCGGACCGCTGATGCGGTTCGTGCTCGTCTCGCTCGGTGGTGATCGCTACCAGCTCGGCGTGACCACGCACCACGTGCTGGTCGACGGCTGGTCGATGCCGTTGCTCATGCAGGACCTGATGGCCCTGTACGCCACTCGCGGTGATACGTCGATGCTGCCGCGCGCACGTTCGTACCGCTCGTTCCTCGAATGGGTCGGCACACGCGACCTGGAGGCCTCGCGCGGCGCCTGGTCGCACGTATTCGACGGATTCGACGAACCGACACTGCTCGCCCCGCAGTCGCCCCGTCATCCGGGCGCGCACGGCGACGACCGCGTCAAGATCGAACTGGACGCGCAGCGTCTGACCGCGATCAGCGACGCCGCGGCGCGCCTGGGCGTCACCGTCAACACTCTCGTGCAGGCCGCATGGGGCGTGTTGATCGGCCGACTCACCGGCCGCGACGACGTGGTGTTCGGCGCTACCGTCTCGGGACGTCCCGCAGACCTGCCCGGCGTGGAGTCGATGGTGGGTCTGTTCATCAACACCCTGCCGGTGCGGGTGTCCTTCGATCCCGACGAGCCGGTCGCCGAGTTCCTCGGTCGTCTGCAGAGCGAACAGGCCGCGCTGCTCGAACACCACCATCTCGGACTGACCGACATCCAGCGGGCCTCGGGTCCCGCGGTGGCCTTCGACACGCTCACCGTGTTCGAGTCCTACCCACTCGATGAGGAGGGCCTCGCCCAGCAGGCCTCGTCGATAGACGGGATGTCCGTCACGGGTGTCGGTACGCACGATGCCACGCACTACCCGTTGAGCCTGTTCGTTCACGTCAAGACGGGCATGGAAGTCGAACTGCGCTATCAGCGTGCGCTTTTCGATCGCGATCAGGTGTCCACGCTCGTTGCCCGCTTCGTGCGTGCACTCGAGTCGCTTGCCGTGCGGCCTGAGAATCATGTGGGCGACATCGAGCTCCTCGATGCCGCGGAACTCGACCGGATCCTCCACGACTGGAATGACTCCGCGCACGAGCTCGACGCGTCGGCGCTGCTCACCGACCGTTTCGACGCGCAGGCCGCTCGCACACCCGAGGCTGTCGCACTTGTCTACGAAGGTGACTCCCTCACCTACGCCGAGTTCGACGCTCGCGTCACACGCCTCGCACGACACCTGATAGCGGAAGGAGTCGGCCCGGAGTCGCTGGTGGGCTTGGCGATCCGACGGTCTCTCGATCTGATGGTGGGCATGTACGCGATCGTGCGCGCCGGCGGGGCCTGGGTGCCGATCGATCCCGACCATCCCATCGACCGCGTGCGGCACATCCTCGACACGGCGGAGCCGGTGTGCATCCTGACCACGGCCCGCGACGAGTTCGAGGTGCCGTCGGATCTCGGTATCCGGTCGATCGCCATCGACGTGCTCGATCTGTCGAACACCTCGAGTGCACCGGTCACCGATGTGGACCGGATCGCACCGCTGCGTCCCGACAACACCGCCTACGCGATCTTCACGTCCGGTTCGACGGGACGTCCGAAGGGCGTCGCGGTGACGCACCGCGCGATCGTCAACCAGACGGAATGGATGCTGGACGAGTTCGAGATGACCTCGAGCGACGTGTACTTCCAGAAGACCGCCACGACCTTCGACGTGTCGCTGTGGGGCTTCTTCATGCCGTTGAGCGTGGGTGCCCGACTCGTGATCGCGACCCCGGAAGGGCACCGCGACCCCGCGTACCTGTCCGAGGTCATTGCACGCGAGCAGGTCACGATCACCGACTTCGTGCCGTCGATGCTCACGGTATTCGCGGCCCACGCCGACGCCGAAGAATGCCGCACTCTGCGCGACATCTTCGTGATCGGTGAGGCCCTGCCGCCCGAGACGATCGACGGCGTCCGCAGGATCAGCTCTGCGGACATCGACAACCTGTACGGACCCACGGAAGCCGCCGTGTCCGCCACCTACTGGCAGGCACCGGCAGCGGATTCGGTCGACGTGGTGCCGATCGGTGTCCCGGAATGGAACGTGCAGGCGTACGTCCTCGACGGCCGGCTCCGACCGGTTCCCGTCGGTGTCCCGGGCGAGCTCTACCTCGCGGGGGTCCAGCTCGCACGCGGTTATGTGCGTCGCCCGGATCTCACCTCGGACCGGTTCGTCGCGAACCCGTACGGTGACTCCGGTGATCGGATGTACCGCACGGGCGACCTCGTGACGTGGAACGAGCACGGTGAACTCGAATACATCGGCCGCACCGACTTCCAGGTGAAGTTCCGTGGCCAGCGCATCGAGCTCGGCGAGATCGAAACCGCGTTGCTTGCCCACGATTCGGTGAACCAGGCCGCGGTACTGGTGGTGCAGACACCCACCGGCGACCAGCTCGCCGGATACGTCGTGCCGGTACCGGGACGGAACATCGACACCGGCGAACTCGTCGAGTTCGTGTCGGAGACACTGCCTGCGTACATGGTGCCGTCCGCGTTGGTCGTGCTCGGAGAGTTCCCGCTCAACACGTCGGGCAAGCTCGACCGCAAGGCGCTTCCCGCTCCGACGTTCGAAGCGCGCGAGTTCCGGGCTCCGACGACACCGATCGAGGAGATCGTTGCGACGACCTTCGCCGATGTCCTCGGAATCGAACGTGTCGGCCTCGACGACGACTTCTTCGCGCTGGGCGGGAACTCACTGATCGCGACGCAACTCGTCGCGCGACTCGGGTCGGCACTCGACGTTCGGATCCCGGTGCGGGTGCTGTTCGAGTCCTCGACGGTGCATGCCCTCGCGGCGCAGGCAGAGCAGCACGCGGGGTCGACGCGCCGGGCACCGTTGGTGCCGCAGCAGCGCCCGGATCGGGTGCCGCTGTCGCTTGCACAGCAGCGCATGTGGTTCCTCAACCGCTTCGACGCGACGTCGAGCGCCGACAATCTGCCTGTGGCAGTGCGTCTGACCGGTGCCCTCGACGTGGATGCGCTGCAGGCGGCCGTGCGTGATCTGCTAGATCGGCACGAGGTGCTCCGCACGATCTACCCGGAGGACGACGGTCGTCCCTACCAACAGATCCTGTCGGTGGATGAGGCGATGCCGAACCTCGACGCGGTGCAGGTCGACGAAGCGGATCTGCCCGCACGGATCCTGGAGATCGTGGGCGCTGGGTTCGACGTGACGACACAGGTTCCGTTGCGTGCGGTGCTGTACAGGCTGGGGAGGTCCGGTTCGGATCACGTGCTGGTGTTCGTCGTCCATCACATCAGTGCCGACGGCTGGTCGATGGCGCCGCTCACGCGTGATGTCATGGCCGCGTACGTGTCCCGTACGAACGGCGAAGAACCTGCCTGGGCTCCGCTTCCGGTCCAGTACGCGGACTTCGCGTTGTGGCAGCGTGAGGTTCTCGGCTCGGAGGACGATCCGGAGAGCCTGCTGTCGACGCAGGCCCAGTACTGGAAGCGTGCGCTCTCCGGTATTCCGGACGAGCTGAATCTGCCGATGGACCGTCCACGTCCACCGGTGCAGTCGTTCGCCGGTGGCCGGGTCGAGTTCGCGCTCGACGCGTCCACGCATCGTGAGCTGGCTGCGTTGGCCCGCCGGACCGGCACGACGATGTTCATGGTCGTCCACACTGCGCTGGCGATCTTCCTGGCGCGCATGTCCGACTCCGACGACGTGGCGATCGGCACTCCGATCGCGGGTCGCGGTGAGTCCGAACTCGACGACCTGATCGGCATGTTCGTCAACACCCTGGTGTTGCGGAGCCGTGTCGAGGCGGGCGAGCCGTTCACCGACCTGCTGGCGCGGGTCCGTGAGATCGATCTCGAGGCGTTCGCCCACGCGGACATCCCGTTCGAGCGGCTCGTCGAGATCGTCGAGCCCGAGCGGTCGACGGCGCGGCACCCCCTGTTCCAGGTGGCCCTGTCGTTCGAGAACCTGCCGTCCGCAGGACTCGAACTTCCGGAGCTGAGTGTGGCCGGGGTGCCCTTCGAGGTGGACACGGCGAAGTTCGACCTGTCGCTCACGCTGCGCGAGGGCATCGGGCAGGACGGCGCACCTGCCGGCATATCGGCCGAGTTCTCCTACGCGAGTGCGTTGTTCGATCACGGTACTGTCGAACAGTTCGCGCATCGGTTCGAGCTGCTGCTCTCCGGTATCCTCGCTGATCCGCAGGCGCCGGTCGGGGATCTCCCGCTGCTCGGCGGCGACGAGTTCGGCCGGCTCACGCACGTGCACGGGGATCACGTCGGAGCGGGTGGGACCCTCGCCGATATCCTCACAGCGGCGGTCACGCTGGATCCGAACGCCACCGCGGTCCGCTACGAGGGTCGCTCGATCAGTTACCGCGAACTCGACGAGACCTCGTCGCGGCTCGCGCGCATCCTCATCGGACGAGGCGTCGGCCCGGAGGACATCGTCGCGGTGTCGTACCCGAGGTCGTACGAGATGGTCCTGAGCGTGTGGGCGATCGCGAAGGCCGGTGCCGCGCACCTGCCGGTCGACCCCACGTATCCCGTCGACCGTGTGCGGTACATGCTGGCCGATTCCGGCGCGGTCCTCGGTATCACGTCCTCGAACCACCTCGACGGACTCCCCGGGGACACCGACTGGATCGTGCTCGACGATTCGACGTTCACCAGTGAGCTCGACGGGCAGTCGGGGCTGCCGGTGGGCACCTCCGATCGGGTGCGTCCGCTGTCGTTGTTCCACCCGGCCTACGTCATCTACACCTCGGGTTCGACGGGCCGCCCCAAGGGCGTCGTCGTCACACACCAGGGTCTGGGCGGGGTTGTCGACACCGCTGTCGAGCTGTACCACCTGCGCGCCGGTCATCGGTTCCTGCACATCTGCTCACCGAGCTTCGATCCGTCGGTGCTCGAATGGATGGCGGCGTTCACGAGCGGCGCGACGCTGGTCATCGTGCCGTCGACGATCATCGGTGGCCCCGATCTCGCGGAGTTGCTGCGCACCGAACGGGTCACGCACACGATCATCACCCCGGCGGTGCTCGGGACGATGGATCCGACGGGTATCGACAGTCTCGAGGTCGCGTCGGTCGGTGGCGACGTCACCACACCGGAGTTGCTCGCCAAGTGGGCACCGGGACGTAAGTACTTCAACGGGTACGGACCCACCGAGACGACGATCATCTCGTCGTTCGCGCGGCTCGAACCGGGGCGTCCGATCACCATCGGTCATCCCACTCACGGGGTGTCCGCACTCGTGCTCGACACGCGGCTGCGTCCTGTCCCGGAGGGCGTCGCCGGTGAGCTGTACATGGCCGGCGCTGCTCTTGCCCGCGGTTATCACGGCCGCAGCGCTCTCACCGCCGAGATGTTCGTTGCCAATCCTTACAGCCCGGACGGCTCACGCATGTACCGCACCGGTGATGTGGTGCGGTGGCGTGCGGCCGAGGATCGTCTCGAGCTGGAGTTCGTGGGGCGCAGCGACTTCCAGGTGAAGGTGCGCGGATTCCGTATCGAGCTCGGCGAGATCGACGCAGCCCTGGCGGCACATGAGACCGTCGATTTTGCCGCAACGCTCGGTCGCTCGACGGCGTCGGGTGCGACGGTGTTGGTGTCGTATGTGTTGCCTGCGGCGGGTCGGACTGTGGATGTGGCGGGGTTGACGGAGTTCGTGGCTCGGTCGTTGCCGCCGCATATGGTGCCGTCGGCGGTGGTGGTGCTCGATGAGGTGCCGTTGACGCCGGTGGGCAAGTTGGATCGTGATGCGTTGCCGGAGCCGGTGTTCGAAGAGCGTGAGTATCGCGGTGCCGGTAGTGAGGTCGAGGAGATCATTGCGGAGGTGTTCGCGGAGGTTCTGCACTTGGAGAAGGTGAGTGTGGACGAGTCGTTCTTCGCGCTCGGTGGTGATTCGATCGTGTCGATTCAGTTGGTGTCGCGGGCGAAGGCTCGGGGTGTGGTGTTCACGCCGCGGGATGTGTTCGAGCGGCGTTCGGTAGCGGGGCTGGCCGAGGTTGCTGTTCGCAGCGACGAGTCCCAGGACCTCGTGCGGCTCGAGGAACTGCCCGGTGGTGGTGTCGGTGATGTTCCGTTGACGCCGATCATGCGTGAGGTGCTGGGCTGGCCCGGCGGCGTCGACCGGTTCTCCCAGTTCGTCTCCGTGACCCTTCCACAGGACATCACCGCGGACGTGCTCGAGCGGACGATCGGTGCCGTGGTGGATCACCACGATGCGCTTCGATCGATCCTCGACCGTGACGACGCCGGCATCACCTTCCGCGTGCGCGGTGCCGGTGACGTGGAGGCAGGATCCCTCCTCACCCGCGTAGAGGCTCCCGCCGACATCAGCGACGAGGACCTGACCGCCCTCGCCGGACGTGAGATCGACGCTGCCCTCGGCCGACTCGACCCGTTCGCCGGGGCGATGCTGCAGTTCGTGTGGTTCGACTTCGGTTCGGCCGGGCGTGCCGGTGTGCTCGCCGTCGTTGCCCATCACCTCGTGGTCGACGGTGTGTCATGGCGAATCCTGTTGCCGGATCTCGGTCTTGCGTGGGGGCAGATCGTCTCCGGACAGGAGAGGGTCGAGCTTGCCGCAGTCGGGACGTCGTTGCGGCGCTGGGCTCACGGTCTCGTCGAGGCGGCACCGTTGCACCGCGACGAACTGGGGCTCTGGGAACAGATTCTCGAGGGACCCGATCCGCTGCTCGGCGAGCGGCCGTTCGATCCGTCCGTGGACACCGCGTCCACCGTGGAGCGTTTCGACGTCAGCGTGCCCGCCTCGGACACCGAGGCGTTGCTGACTTCGGTGCCGTCGTTGTTCCGTGGTGGTGTCGCCGATGGTCTGGTGGCGGCGTTGGGGTTGGCGTTGGTGCGGTGGCGTCGGGATCGTGGTGTGGAGTCGTCGTCGGCGTTGGTGAAGTTCGAGGGTCATGGTCGTGAAGAGGCTGTGGTGCCGGGGG
>NZ_JALKAI010000020.1:0-46918 GCF_023015605.1 Rhodococcus sp. F64268 | reverse complement strand
AGTATAGGACCGAACCGCGGGACTACGCCGCCGAGGGTCTACTGGCCGGGGACTACGGTCCCGCCGTGGAAGGCCAGCGTCTCGCCGAGTACGTCATCCACCCTCACGCCATCGACCCTGCCTTGACCACTGTCAACGGTGTCGGGGTCACCGTCGACGGTACCGATGGTTTCCTGCGTTACGATGCGAAGGAGGCAATCGAACCGTTCGGGCTCATCAGTGGTTTCCACAGCTTCCGCCGCACCCCCGACCACTCCCGGCAACTCGGCATTGCGGTGTGGCGTTTTCCCACCGAACAGAACGCCGGCAGCGCCACGCAGGTCCTCCACGACACCCTTCTCAGTCGGTATGACGTCACCGATGGTCTGTCCCTGGGGCCGGAAACCTCGGTCGCATTACCACAAGTCCCAGGAACTCTCGCCAGCACGTACCGGCACGAGAAGTCCTATCTTCCCGGAGAGACTCACACGGTCAGGACATTCACTGCGCGGGGAACGTTCGTGATTTACACCCAAGTTGACGAGACGGTCACCGACGACGAGGACCCGGACACAACGTGGGCCACCGACACCACCGTGCGTGCCGTGCAGCAGCAGCAAGTTCTGCTCGATCGGTTCCCGGCCACCGCCACCGAACAGATCGCCACTCTGTCGATCGATGTCGACAAGGTCCTCGGCCGCGCCGTCGGGTTCCTCGACAGTGAACCCGCGTACTACTCCGACGCTGCGGTCTACGGGCCGGCAGGATGGTTGCACTTCGCCTCCCATCCGGCCCGCACCCGCGCCGTGTTCAAGGGCACCGGCACCGATCGAGTCGCCATGCTCAATTCGACCGTCTACCGCACCGGTAGTGACGAGGGTGCACTGACCCTGCGAGACGAGTTCGCCGAGATCACGCTCGAGAACTATCCGGACTTGATCGAAGACGCTTCGGCTCCGCAGAACGTGCCCGGCACCACCTGCTGGACCGGTGATGTCGCGACCGGCCGGATGTCGGTGTGCCTGATGGTGTACGGCCGGTACATGGCCGAGCTGTCCGGGCGTCGGCCCCTCGACGACATCTCCCCCGATACACTGGGCACCTTTCCTCAGCGTGTGGCCGCGCAGTACACCAAGTTCGTTCGTGCCGAAGAACTGGGCCTGGGTGAGAACTGATCCTGGCCCCGGGGGCGTCTGCGCCAGGAGCGGGCTTCGGGTGTTGCCGCTGTTCTTCGGGACCTTGCCAAAGCTCGGTATGTCGTGCGGTGCGGATCCATCCGGCCGCAAGGAGGTTCAAGTAGAAGAGGTCCCCCGGGTGCCGCTCGGGGCCACGGTCAACGCGGGTTCGCTGCATCGATATCGTGCGTCCGCCGGGCCGCTCCCCGGAATCCGAATCCGACGCGGCGTCATCCGCAATTTACTGAGGAGAACCCATGACTGTGGAAATCGAGCAGGTCAGCGACGTCACCGAGGAGATCTCCGCCGCCTTCGCGCGTCTGATTCCCAACTGTCGAGCTCCGCCGCACCGGTGAGGTCGAAACACTCCGCAACGTCGTCGGGTGCCCGGCGAACACACTCTTCGTCGCCCGGCTGGACGGTCGCGTCGTCGGCACCCTGACCCTGGTGGTCTTCCCCATCCCGACCGGAGTCCGGGCTGGATCGAAGACGTGGTGGTCGACGCCGAAGCACGGGGGCAGCAGGCCGGTGCCGAGCTGACCCGCGCCGCGCTGGACCGGGCAGCCGAACTCGGCGCGCGGACGGTCGACCTGACCTCGCGTGCCTCGCGGGAGGCGGCCAATCGCCTCTACCGCCGGCTCGGCTTCGAGGCGCAGGACTCCAATGTCCTCCGGTACACCCCGAGCGACCGTGCCTGATCGCCGATCGGAGGGTCTGCCGCCCACCAAGGCCGCGGCGCCGCCATCGGGTGTCTGGGAATTACATCTAGGTAGCAGATCGGCTGCCGGAACCCCCCGATGTGGATGCCCGAGTCGGTGGCTGGTCTGATTCGTTTACGGGTCATCGACGAGCGCGATCCTGCCCTGATTGAAGTGATGCGCTGGTCTGGGAGGACGACTGAATTGCCCGGCGGTACAGCGGCTACCGACGACGGCTCCTGCTATTGGTCCTGGTTACATTGCTCTTCACCTGTGACCACGACTCTGTGCGCCGCACCGCGCAGTGTGCAGTTGCTGGACGACGTAGTCGAGCCGGTCCAGATACGCCGTGATCTCGGGGTCTGTGGGCAGGTCCGCGAGGACGGCGGGATCTGTGTCGACGTGCAGACCGCGAGCACGTGCATCGGGCGCCCGGGGGAGCGCGACAGCGGCGGGTACAAGGTTCATGCCGCGGCGCGGCTCGGCATCAGTCGCACCACGCTGTACAGCAGGATCAAAAGGCACTCGGCATCTTCTGACGCCTGGCGTGCCCTGGCGAGTGTCCAAACCTTGGACAGTTCGAAGACACCCCTCCGGATATGTGACTCGTGTCACACTACTTCTGGAGGTGCGTATGTCTGCCGTAGCCGAGTACACCGTCGCCCCGCGTGTCCGAGAGTTCCTTTCCGCTACCCACGATCCCGCTACCGGCGAGAAGCTCGTGGACGTCGCTCACGGCGGCGCGGAGGACATCGACCGTGCTGTGCGCGCGGCCCGCTCCGCGTTCGATCGCGGCCCGTGGCCCACGATGAACGAACGCAGCCGAACGTGAGCGGACGGAACTCGGCGCGAGCGCACTCGATCTCTACACGCAGACCGAAGCCGTGAACATTGTGCTCTGAATCCACAGGCTCTGACCGCATATGCACTGAAACAACAGCGAGACAACGGAGGACGAGATGAAGACGAAGGCCGCAGTACTGCTCGAAGCGGGCAAGCCGTTCGAACTGATGGAGCTCGAACTCGACGGGCCCGGCCCAGGCGAGGTCCTGATCAAGTACACCGCTGCGGGCCTGTGCCACTCCGATCTGCATCTGACCGATGGAGACCTCCCCCCGCGCTATCCGATCGTCGGCGGTCACGAAGGATCCGGCATCATCGAGGAGGTCGGACCCGGCGTCACCAAGGTCAAGCCCGGAGACCACGTGGTGTGCAGCTTCATTCCCAACTGCGGAACGTGCCGATACTGTTCCACGGGTCGTCAGAACCTGTGCGATATGGGTGCCACCATCCTCGAGGGATGCATGCCGGACGGATCCTTTCGCTTCCATTCGGGCGGAACCGATTTCGGTGCCATGTGCATGCTGGGTACGTTCGCCGAGCGGGCTACGATCTCGCAGCACTCGGTGGTCAAGGTCGACGATTGGCTCCCACTCGAGACGGCAGTGCTCGTCGGTTGCGGTGTGCCGTCCGGGTGGGGCACTGCGGTGTATTCGGGTGACGTGCGTGCCGGCGACATCGTCGTCATCTACGGCATCGGCGGTCTGGGGATCAATGCCGTCCAAGGCGCGGTCCATGCAGGAGCGAAGTACGTCGTGGTGGTCGACCCCGTCGAGATGAAGCGCGACGCGGCGCTGAAATTCGGAGCCACCCACGCGTTCGCGACCGCGGCGGAAGCTGCGGAAAAGGTCAACGAGTTGAGTTGGGGACAGGGTGCCGACGCTGCGCTGATCCTGGTGGGCACGGTCGACGAGGAAGTCGTGTCAGCGGCGACGGCGGTCATCGGCAAGGGCGGCACCGTCGTGATCACCGGCTTGGCGAACCCCGAGAAGCTGACCGTCCACGTGTCGGGCACCGATCTGACACTGTTCCAGAAAACCATCAAGGGCTCGCTGTTCGGATCCGCCAACCCGCAGTACGACATCGTGCGGCTGCTGCGCCTCTACGACGCGGGACAACTGAAACTCGACGAGTTGATCACCACCCGATACACCCTCGAAGAAGTCAATCAGGGCTACCAGGACCTGCGCGACGGCAAGAACCTGCGTGGAGTGATCGTCCACGCATCGTGAACGGACTCCGGCCGCGCAACGTTCGGTGGACGATTTCCGGAATTTCACTCGTAGAACCACCCGGGGAGAACAAACTGGCATACAGTTCGTCGCGGCAAGATCGTTTACGAGAGGAGCTCCCGATGGGAGAAATCATCGGCACCATCATCTTCGGTGCGGTCATCGGTGTGCTGGCCCGACTCGTGATCCCGGGCAAGCAGGCCATGGGTTGGATCATCACCATCATCATCGGCATCGTCGGTGCCTTGATCGGTTACTGGGTCTGGGGCATGATCGCATCCGAAGGCAACACGGACACCGGCGGAATCGACTGGATCCGGTGGATCATCAGTATCGCGGCCGCAGTCGTCCTGACTCTGCTCTACACATCGATGACCAGGGCGAAGAGTTGAGCCACTACTCCTGACAACATCGAGCCGATGGCCTCGCCCTTTCGGGCGGGGCCATCGGTCGTTCCATCACTCGCGACGAAACGGTGACCGGACAGGCCGGGCGCGGGATGATCGGAAGTGGACGAACCGTGCACGAGGAGGTCGACCACATGAGCGTGATTCCGGGACCGGCGTGGTTGTTCTGCCCGGCAGATCGGCCCGAGCGCTACGGCAAGGCCGCCGCGACCGCAGATGTCGTCGTCCTGGATCTCGACGACTCGGTTGCACCCGCCGACAAGGACTACGCTCGCCGGTCCCTTCTCGACCGGTCGCTCGATCCGGCGCGCACGGTCATCCGAGTCGGTCCGTCCGGCACCGACGAGCATCACCGCGACCTTCGCGCCCTCGCCGACACCCCGTACACCCGGGTGATGCTCGCACGATGCGAATCACCAGAGCAGGTAACGGCGCTTGCCCCGCTCGAGGTGGTCGCGCTCGTCGATTCGCCACGCGGCGTACTCGCGGTCGCCGAGATCGCTCTGGCGATGGGCACCATCGGTGTCATGTGGGGTGCAGAGGGGCTTGCCGTCGCGCTCGGCGGACAGAGCATCCGGCACGCGGACGGCACCTACCGCGACGTCGCAAAGCATGTCAGGTCCTCGGTGTTGCTCGCGGCCAAGGCGTACGGCCGCTGGGCACTGGACGCTGCCCATCCCGACATCGGGGACCATTCCGGACTCCGCAGCGAGACTCTCGATGCGGCCGCCGTCGGTTTCGATGCGAAGGTCGCGATCCACCCCGATCAGGTGGGCGTCATCCGCGCCGCATATGCGCCGAGCAGTGAGTCTGTCGAGTGGGCTCGCAGAGTCCTCGCGGCCGTACCCGAGTCGCGAGGCGCATTCCGGTTCGAGGGACAGATGGTGGACGCGCCCGTGCTACGTCACGCCGAACAGATCCTTCACCGATCGGTGGAGGCCCGCGCCAACGATTACCGATCGGATCGTACCGAGGTCGAGCCGGAACGGAGGTGACGGTGATGATCCGGCCACAGTGGGTGCCCACCGAGGTGGACTCCGCGGAAGCCAGGGTGACGGCATTCGGCCGCTTCGTCGAACGACGACACGCCGTGCAGCTGCCGGACTACGACACACTCTGGCAGTGGTCGATCGACCATTCCTGCGAGTTCTGGCAGGCCGTGTGGGACTGGTTCGACATCCGCGGGGGCACCGACCCCGGACGTGCACTCGCCGATGCCACGATGCCCGGAGCAGTGTGGTTTCCCGGGGCCCGACTGAACTACGCTGCGTACGTCTTCCGCAATGCTCGCGAGGATCGCCCGGCGATCGTCCACATCGACGAGGACGGACAGCGTCGAGAGACGAGCTGGGCACAATTGCACCGGGAGACCGCCGCCCTCGCAACCACACTCCGTGAGTGCGGGGTCACAGCAGGCGACCGGGTCGTCGGCTATCTACCCAACATTCCCGAGGCGATCGTTGCACTGCTTGCCACCGCAGCAATCGGTGCCGTGTGGTCCGCCTGCGGGCAGGACTACGCCGCCCCCGGCGCGCTCGATCGGCTCGGCCAGCTCGAACCGAAGGTCCTCGTCACCGCGGACGGCTACCGGTACAACGGCCGTCGACATGATCGGGTCGCCGAGGTCGCGTGGTTGCGTGAACACATGTCCGGCCTCGAGATGACGGTGCTCGTCGCCCGCAGCGAGACCTCCGGCGACACCTTGCTCGACCCGGGCATTCTCACCTGGGAAGAGGCAACCGCAGGCGAACATGAACTCGAGCCCGTCCCGGTGCCGTTCGACCACCCGCTGTGGACGGTGTTCTCGTCCGGCACCACAGGCCTGCCCAAGGGCATCGTGCACGGGCACGGGGGAGTGCTGCTCGAGCATCTCAAGGCACTGTCGCTGCATCTCGACATCGGTCACCGCGACACATTCTTCTGGTACACGAGCCCGAGCTGGATGATGTGGAACTTCCTCGCGGCGGGACTACAGGTCGGCGCCACGATCGTCTGTTACGACGGAGCACCGTCCTACCCGGACGTCGACCGGCTGTGGCGGATCGCGGCCGACGAACACGTCACCGTCTTCGGGACGAGCCCCGGCTACGTCCTTGCGTGCATGAAAGCGGGCATCGTCCCGCGTCGAGAACACGACCTCTCCGCTCTCCGCGGGGTCGGTGTCACCGGCTCGACATTGCCGCCGACATCCTCGCTGTGGCTGGGCGAGAACGCGGGTGAGCGGGTCCAGGTCATGTCCATCACCGGCGGCACCGACGTGGTGTCGGCGTTCATCGGATCGGTCCGGACCGTGCCGGTGTGGCCGGGGGAGCTGTCGGTGCCGTGCCTCGGCGTCGCCGTCGATGCCTTCGACGCCGCGGGCCGTCCCGTGCGCGGCGAGGTGGGCGAGCTCGTGGTCACCGCGCCGATGCCGTCGATGCCGGTTCGGTTCTGGAACGATTCTGATGGCACCAGGCTCCGCGAGGCGTACTTCTCCGTCTACCCGGGTGTGTGGCGGCACGGAGATTGGATCTCCATCACCGAGCGCGGCTCTGCCCTGATGCACGGGCGTTCCGATGCGACGCTGAATCGGCACGGGGTCCGGATCGGTACGGCCGACATCTATCAGGTGGTCGAAGCCTTACCGGAGATAGTCGAGGCGCTCGCGCTGGGAGTCGAGCGGCCCGACGGCGAATACTGGATGCCCCTGTTCGTTGTCCTCGCCGACGGGGTGACCCTCGACGAGGCTCTTCGCGAGCGGATCCGGGGTGAACTCCGGGCTCGGGTCTCGCCCCGACATGTACCGGACGAGATCCTCGCCGCACCAGGCGTGCCGCATACCCGAACCGGTAAGAAACTCGAGGTTCCGATCAAACGGATCCTGCAGGGAGCCGACACCGCGGCGACCGTCGAGCGAACCGCGATCGACGTTCCGGAACTCCTCGAGTGGTACCGCGATCAGGGGTGAAGTACACCACGTCGTGAGTGCTGCCTTACTGGACAGGTAGCGCCTGAAATGTTCGGATTGCGGCCATGGACGTCGCCATCGATATTTTTCTGATCCTGCACTTCATCGGCCTCGCCGGAATCATCGGCTCGTGGCTCGCGGTCATCAAGGAGCCGCGTGTCGTGATGGGCATGCTGCACGGTGCGATCCTTCAGGTGGTGACGGGTCTCGCTCTCGTGGGTCTCAACGAGGCGAACGATGCAGACGTCAACCACATGAAGATCGGCATCAAGCTGGTGATCGCACTGGTCATCCTCGCCGTCGCGATCATCGGTGTGAAGAAGGAGAAGCAGACCCCCGGCTCGACCGCTGTGCTCGCGCATACCGCGGGTGGACTCGGCATCCTCAACGTGATCATCGCAGTCGTGTGGTGATCCTTCTCTCATCGTTTCGGCGGCGACCTCGTGTCCGGCGCGCGACCGCTCGTGTGCTGGTCCGAACCCTGTAGATTGGGCCGGTGTGTATGCGAAGGGCGCCTGAGATGACCGGCGAGTAACCTGTCTCGAACGGTTGTTGCCGGTCGGTAGGGTTTGTGGGCTGTGTCGTCGGGCCAGTGGGGCATCCCGCTGCCGGGCTCGCCGTAACGATCCTCACCTGATCTGCAGATATACGCGGGGTACGGTGATGTGCTCCGCAGGTCGGTGCGCAGGTCGGTCGTCGTCCGACGGTGAGAGGAAGGTTGGGGTTTGGACTCGCTGGGTATCGGCGGCTCGGAAACGAAGAGGACGAGTGCGGCAGCGGTGCCGCCCGGTGCGTTTCCCCTCTCGCCGGCACAGCTGGGTATGTGGTTCGCCCAGCACGTCGACCCGACGGTGCCAGCCAATATTGCCCAGTATGTCGAACTCGATGGGGATCTCGATCTCGACGTACTTCGCGATTCCAGTGCCCGTGCTGCCCTCGAAACCGGGTCCGGGTTCCTCCGCTTCATCGAGGTGGACGCGCATCCCTATCAGCTCGTCGATCCCGCATTGGACGCCCCGCTCGGATACGTGGATCTGCGTGGCGAAGAAGATCCTCGTCAGGCTGCGCTCACGTGGATGCGCGAGGACCGCAGTCGGCCTGTCGACGTACTCCGTGATCGGCTCATATCCGCAACGGTGCTCCGCATCGACGAGACCCGTTACTTCTGGTACAACCGCGTCCACCATCTCGCACTCGACGGGTTCGCTGCCGCGACCTTCATGACCCGGATCGCGGAGTTGTACACCGCGGCCGTGGAAGGGATCGAGGCCAGCCCGAACCGGGCGTCGGACCTGCGCAAGGTCTACGACGTCGAGATGGACTACCGCGACTCGAAACGGTTCGCCGACGATCGCGAGTACTGGGCGGGGCAGATCGAGGGTATCGACGAACCGTCGAGTCTGGCCGACCGCACGGCAGCGCCGGCCCCCGTCAGCCGCATCGACAGCGCCGCGCTGACCGACGACACCGAACGTCACGTCGACGTACTCGCCGAGCGTGAGGGGGCAAGTCTCGCGACGGCCGTCGTGGCCGCGTTCGCGGCGTACGTCGCGCAGATGACGGGTCGTACCGATGTCGTGCTGAGCCTGCCTGTCGCCGCGAGGACGACCGCGGTGTTGCGCCGGTCCGGCAGCATGGTCTCGAACGTTGTTCCGCTGCGGCTGGATGTCACCGACGACACCACCGTCCACGATCTGATCGCCGCCTCGGGTGCCGCAGTGTCCGGAGCCTTGAGGCACCAGCGATACCGGCACGAGGACATCGTCCGCGATCGTGACAATTCGGCCGGGGCGCAGTCGACGTTCTTCGGTCCGTGGGTCAACATCATGCTGTTCGAGAACGAAATTCGCCTCGGCGACATGGTCGGACACATCAACATCCTGTCGACCGGTCTCATCGAAGACCTCGGAGTCAACGTCTACAAGAGCGGCGGCAACCGCGTTCACATCGACTTCGAGTCCAATCCCAACCTCTACGCGCCCGAACAGGCACGTGCCAACCATGCGCGATTCGTCGAGTTCTTCGACCGATTCGTCGCGTCCGACGCCGATCGGCTCGTCTGGGACATCCCGCTCGCCGGAAACACCGAACTCGACCGTGTCGTGGTCGATTGGAACCGCACCGCTCACCCGACCCAGCAGCGCACACTGCTCGCCGAGTTCCGGGACCGAGTTGCCGCGACTCCCGATGCGACGGCGCTGGTCTACGAGGGCGAGTCACTGACCTACGGCGAGTTCGCGCAGCGGGCCAACTCGCTTGCGCGCGAGCTCATCGACCGTGGCGTCGGCCCGGAATCGCTCGTCGGTCTGTCCGTTCGCCGGTCCCTCGAGCTCCTGGTCGGCATGTACGCCATCCTCGAAGCGGGCGGCGCGTGGGTACCGCTCGACCCCGACCACCCCGCCGACCGCACCGAGTACATTCTCGACACCGCGAAACCGGTGGCAGTACTCACCACCTCGCGCGACCGCGCCGGGCTCCCCGACGCAGCGCCGATAGTCGAGATCGACACGTTCGACCATCGTTCGCGCGACGGTGGTCCGCTCACCGACTCGGAACGTCTCGGACCCGTGCGACCCGACACCACCGCGTACGTGATCTTCACGTCCGGATCCACGGGCCGCCCCAAGGGCGTCGCAGTCGGACAGGCTGCGATCGACAACCAGATCCAGTGGATGAACGACCAGTACGACGTGGTCTCCACCGACGTCTACCTGCAGAAGACCGCAACCACGTTCGACGTGTCATTGTGGGGCTTCTTCATGCCGTTGCGTGTGGGCGCGACTCTCGTGATCGCAACCCCCGAGGGGCACCGCGACCCCGTCTATGTCGCGAACAAGATCGCCGAGCACCGGGTGACGCTCACCGACTTCGTACCCTCGATGCTCACCGTGTTCGTGGCCAATGCCCCCGAAGGCAGTTGCGACACGCTGCGCCATGTCTTCGTCATCGGCGAGGCGTTGCCCTCGGAGACGGCTGCCGACTTCGCCCGGTTGTGCTCTGCAGACCTGCACAACCTCTACGGGCCGACGGAAGCCGCGGTCTCGATCACCTATCATCGCGCCGGACCGGGCGACGTGCACAGTGTGCCGATCGGTATTCCGCAGTGGAACAGCCGTGCCTACGTCCTCGACCGCCGTCTCCGTCCCGTCCCGGTGGGGCGCCCGGGAGAGCTTTATCTCACCGGCGTTCAGCTCGCCCGCGGGTACCTCGACCGGCCGGACCTGACCTCCGATCGGTTCCTTGCCGATCCCTTCGGGGCGCCGGGCGACCGGATGTACCGAACCGGCGACCTGGTGCGCTGGGTGTCGCCCGAGGGAGACCACGGTCTCCTCGACTACATCGGGCGCACCGACTTCCAGGTGAAGTTCCGCGGTCAGCGCATCGAACTCGGTGAGATCGAAGCGGTTCTGCTCTCCCACGACGCCGTCTCGCAAGCCGTCGTGCTCGTGGTGCAGACGCCCACCGGGGATCAACTCGTCGGGTATGTGGTGCCCATCCCGGCAGCGACGATCGAGGTCGCCGACCTCGCAGATCACGCAGAGCGCGCATTGCCGTCGTACATGGTTCCGGCGTCGCTGATGGTGCTCGAGGAACTGCCGCTCAACACCAGCGGCAAGCTCGATCGTAAAGCGTTGCCGCAGCCGGTCTTCAGTAGTAGCCGCACCTTCCGTGAACCCCGGACCCCTGCGGAACGGGCGGTGTCCGCTGCGTTCGGCGAGGTCCTCGGTGTCGAACGGGTGGGTCTCGACGACGACTTCTTCGAACTGGGCGGAAACTCTCTCGTTGCCACCCAGGTCGTCTCCCGAATCGGTGCCGCCCTCGATACCCGGATTCCGGTGCGCGCGCTGTTCGAAGCCTCCACCGTGGTGGGTCTCGCCACCCGGGTCGCGAAGCAGATCGGATCGGGTGCGCGGAGCGCGTTGGTGGCGCGCCCACGGCCCGAGGTCCTGCCTCTGTCGACCGCGCAGCAGCGCATCTGGTTCATCAACCGGTTCGACACCACGACCGCGGCATACAACCTGCCGTTCACTGTCCGCCTCACCGGTGATGTGGACCCGCGCGCGCTGTCCGACGGTTTCGCCGACGTAGTGCATCGACACGAGACGCTGCGGACCGTCTACCCCGAGGTCGACGGTGAACCCCGGCAGGTGATCCTGCCCGCCGATCAGATCACCTCGGTCCTCGAACCGTTGGAGGTCGACGAAGCCGGGCTCGAGGTTGCCGTCCTGGAGATGGCAGGCCGTGGTTTCGACGTCACGACCGATGTTCCTTTCCGGGTGGCCCTGTACCGGATCGCGCCCGACAGCAGTGTCCCGTCGGGGACCTACGTCCTCGCGATGGTGTTGCACCACATCGCGTCCGACGGATCGTCGTTCGGTCCGTTCGCTCGTGATGTCGTCACTGCCTACTCGGCGCGCGCGGAGGGGCACGCGCCGCAGTGGGCGCCACTGCCGATCCAGTACGCCGACTACGCGATATGGCAACGTGACGCACTCGGCGTCGAATCCGACTCGGAATCGGCTGCTGCAAAGCAGATCGCCTACTGGGTCGAGGAGCTCGACGGGCTCCCCGATCAACTCGACCTTCCGTCCGATCGTCCGCGGCCCGCGGTCGCAAGCTACGGCGGATCCAAGCACAGGTTCGACATCGACGCCGAAACCCACAGGCGCCTCGTTGATCTCGCACGTACTCACCACGCATCACTGTTCATGGTCGTGCACGCCGCCTACGCGGTGTTGCTTTCCCGGCTGAGCGGATCCGGTGATATCGCGATCGGAACCGCTGTCGCGGGTCGTGGCGAGAAGGAACTCGACGACCTGATCGGCATGTTCGTCAACACCCTCGTGTTGCGCAGCCGGATCGATCCCGGCTCCTCGTTCGAAGAGTTCCTCGGTGACGTCCGCGGCACGGACCTCACCGCGTTCTCGAACGCCGATGTTCCGTTCGAGCGGCTCGTCGAGGTACTCAACCCCACCCGATCCACCGCGCGGCACCCGCTCTTCCAAGCAGCGCTGTCGCTCGAACCGGCGCACGCGCGTGACGTGTCGTTTGCCGGCGTCCATGCTGTGGGCACCGAACTCGACATGCCCATCTCGAAATTCGACATCCAGCTCTGGGTCACCGAGCGGCTCGACGATGCGGGGCGACCGGCGGGGCTCGGAGCGGTCTTCGAGTTCGCCACCGACCTGTTCGACGAGGCCACCGTCGCCACGTTCGGTGAGCGATTCGTTCGCATTCTCGACGGTGTCGTCACCGACCCCACAACCCCCGTGGGTGACCTCGAGATCTTGTCTCCCGGTGAGGTCGACCGACTGGTCGCGACCCACGGCGCCGCCGTCACCGATCACGTCACCCTTGTCGACCTCCTGGTCGAAGGGGGCCGCCTGCATCCGGACCGCATCGCGGTGCGCGACGGCGGTACGGCGATCACCTACCGCGAGCTCGACGACATGTCGAGTCGGATCGCACGCTACCTGATCGCCAGAGGTGCCGGACCGGAAGAAATTGTGGCGCTGGCATTTCCACGCTCCTGGGAAATGCTTCTCGGTGTCTGGTCGGTGGCCAAGACCGGTGCAGCGTATCTACCCGTCGATCCCGAACATCCGGCCGAGCGTATCGCCCACATGCTCGACGACTCGGGAGCCCTGGCGGGTCTGACGACGGCCGAGCGAATGAGCATGCTCCCCGCTGTCGTCGACTGGATCGATCTCGGCAGCGATGCGTTCGTCGCAGAATGCGCTGCCCTCTCCAGTGCTCCCGTCGAGGACGCTGACCGGATCCGCACGCTCCGTCCGGACCACACCGCGTACGTCATCTACACCTCGGGTTCAACGGGTAGACCGAAGGGCGTCGCGGTCACCCACACCGGGCTGTCCGGACTCGTCCGTGAGTCCGTCGAACTCTACGAGGTCACCGCGGATTCGCGGATCCTCCATATCTGTTCGCCGAGCTTCGACCCGTCGGTGCTCGACTGGACGCTCACGGGAGCCACGGGCGCCGAACTCGTCGTCACTCCGCCCACGATCTACGGCGGCAGTGAGCTTCGCGCGCTCATCGAGGCCACGAAGGTCACCCACGCCGTCATCACCCCGGCGGTACTCGGATCGGTCGACCCGGCCGGTCTGGAGTCGCTCCGCACCCTCAATGTCGGTGGTGACGCTTCCACCGCGGATCTCGTCGCCCGCTGGGCGCCGGGTCGCCGTTTCTTCAATGCCTACGGACCGACCGAGACGACAATCGTGTCCACCCGCGCTGAGCTGACGGTCGACGGCCCGATCACCGTTGGCACTCCTGTCGCGGGAGTGGTCGCCTATGTACTCGATCGACGTCTGCGGCCGGTGCCTGCCGGCGTGTCGGGCGAGCTGTATCTGGCGGGGCACGCGCTTGCTCGCGGTTATCATCGTCGCGGGTCGCTCACGGCAGATCGTTTCGTCGCGAACCCGTTCGGCGATCTCGGCGATCGTATGTACCGCACCGGCGACGTCGTGCGCTGGAACGATGACGATCGGCTGGTCTTCACCGGCCGATCCGATTTCCAGGTCAAGGTCCGCGGCTACCGCATCGAACTCGGTGAGATCGATGCGGCATTGCTGACCCACGACCTGGTGGACTTCGCGGCCACCGTCGGCCACGAAATGCCCTCGGGTCAAACGGCTCTGGTGTCGTACGTGCATGCCGCTCCCGGTGTCGACGCCACCGGTGTCGACACTGTGGACCTCGCACGCCACGTGGGTCTCTCGCTGCCCTCCTACATGGTTCCGGCCCAGATCATCGTTCTGGACGAGGTTCCCCTCACTCCGATCGGGAAGCTCGACCGGCGGGCACTGCCGGAACCGGAACTCGTCATCACCTACCGCGAGTTCCGGGCGCCGACCACCCCGATCGAAGAGACCGTCGCAACGGTGTTCGCCGACGTCCTCGGCCTGCAGGTCGTCGGGCTCGACGACGACTTCTTCGAACTCGGCGGTAACTCCTTGCTCGCGACGCAGGTGGTCTCGCGACTCGGAGTCGCGCTCGACGCTCAGGTTCCGGTGCGGGCTCTGTTCGAGTCCACCACCGTCGCTGCACTGGCCGTGCGGGTCGAGCAAGAAGCCGGCCGCGGTGCGCGTATCGCGCTGGCGAAGATGCCTCGGCCCGAACGGGTTCCGCTCTCGCTCGCGCAGCAGCGCATGTGGTTCCTCAATCGCTTCGACACGCAATCGGCGACCTACAACCTGCCGATGGCGCTGCGGTTGCGCGGCGAACTCGACGTCGCTGCCCTGCAGGTGTCGATCATGGATGTCATCGACCGTCACGAGTCGCTGCGTACCGTCTTCCCGGACTCGCCCGAGGGGCCGAACCAGGTCGTTCGGGCCGCCGCTGAAGTTGTTCCCGACCTGACTCCGACCGTGATCGCGGCCGACGAACTGCCCGAGGCCGTTCGTCGCCTGGCCTCCACGGGCCTCGATGTGACCTCCGATGTCCCGATCCGGGCCGAGCTCTTCGAACTCGGCGACTTGGAGCATGTCCTCGTCGTTGTGGTGCACCACATCTCTGCCGACGGCTGGTCGATCGGTCCGATGGCGCGCGACATCATGGTTGCGTACACGGCGCGGACCGAGTGGGAAGAGCCCTCGTGGGCGCCGTTGCCCGTTCAGTACACCGACTACACGCTGTGGCAGCGGGAGATCCTCGGCTCCGAGAATGACGAGCAGTCGCTGATCTCGCGTCAGCTCGACTACTGGCGTCGTACCCTGGCAGGAATCCCCGACCAGCTCGACCTTCCTGCGGACCGGCCGCGGCCGAGTCAGCAGTCGTACGCCGGGGCGACGGTGGAGTTCCGGATCGATCCCGAATTGCACCGAGACCTGGTCGATCTCGCGCGCACGCGTAATGCGTCGCTGTTCATGGTGGTGCACGCTGCCCTGTCGGTGATGTTGTCGCGTCTGTCCGGACAGGACGACATTGCAATCGGTACCCCCGTGGCCGGCCGTGGTGAGCAGGCACTCGACGACCTGATCGGCATGTTCGTCAACACCCTCGTGCTGCGCACCGAGGTCGACCCGGCCGACGAGTTCATCCACCATCTCGCTCGGGCCCGCGACAGTGCGCTCGGTGCGTTCGGGCACGCGGATGTGCCCTTCGAGCGTCTCGTCGAGGTCCTGAATCCGGAGCGCTCGACTGCGCGGCACCCGTTGTTCCAGGTGATGCTCTCGTTCGAGAACCTTCGTGCGTCGCGTATCGACCTGCGGGGACTGACCCTCGACGTTGTCGACATCGACTCGGCCGTCGCGAAGTTCGATCTGCAACTCACCCTGACCGAGGCGTTCGACGGCGACGGTACGCCCAACGGACTCGGAGCCGCGTTCACGTACGCGACCGATCTGTTCGATGCCGCAACCGCTCAGGGCTTCGCCGATCGTTTCGTGCGGGTGCTCGAAGCGGTCGTCGCGGATCCGGCCGTGCGGGTCGGTGACATCGATCTGCTCGATGGTGATGAGCGGTCTCTGGTGCTGGAACGGTGGAACGACACCGCGCGCGAGGTCGAGTCGTCGTCTACGTTGGTGGATCTGTTCGAGGCGCAGGTGCGCCGGACTCCGGGTGCGGTGGCGCTCGAGTTCGAGGGTCGGTCGTTGACGTTCGCAGAGTTCGATTCTCGCGTGAATCGTGTTGCGCGTTATTTGATTTCGGTGGGTGTGGGGCCCGAGTCGACGGTGGGTCTGGCGATGCGCAGATCGTTGGATCTGCTCGTCGGGATGTATGCGATCGTCAAGGCCGGTGGCGCGTATGTGCCATTGGATCCGGATCAGCCTGCCGATCGCAACGGGTACATTCTCGACACCGCTGCTCCGATCGTCGTGTTGACGACCTCTCGCGACGCGTTCGGCGACGATCGTGTGCCTTCGGTCGAACTCGACGTACTCGATGCGTCGGAGTTCTCCGATGCGGCGGTGACGGACGCAGACCGTTCGGCGCCGTTGCGTTCGTCGAATGCGGCGTACGTGTTGTTCACGTCGGGGTCGACGGGCCGACCGAAGGGCGTCGCAATCTCGCACGCCTCGATCGTGAACCGCCTTCTGTGGATGCAGGACCAGTATGGGCTCGGCGTCGACGACGTCGTTCTGCAGAAGACGCCGTTCACATTCGACGTGTCGGTGTGGGAATTCTTCTGGCCGCTCCAGGTGGGCGCCCGCCTCGTGATCGCCGCCCCCGACGGTCATCGCGACCCGGATTACCTGGTGCGGACGATGATCGAGACTTCGGTGTCGGTGGCGCATTTCGTGCCGTCGATGCTCGCCGTGTTCGTGGCGGCCTCCGGAGTCGAGGAGGTCTCGGCACTGCGGGCCGTGTTCGCCTCCGGCGAGGCGCTCTCGGCGGCGGTTGCGGATCGCCTGCGCACGGCATTGCCCCAGGTGCGCCTGCATAATCTGTACGGACCCACCGAGGCTGCGGTCGATGTGACCTACCACGAGGTCACCCGGGCCGACTCGGTGTCCGTTCCGATCGGTGTCCCGGTGTGGAACACCGGCGTCTACGTACTCGACGGCCGGCTCCAACCGGTTCCAGTGGGTGTCGCGGGCGAGCTGTACCTGTCGGGCGTTCAGTTGGCGCGGGGATACGTGACGCGCCCGGATCTGACCGCCGAACGTTTCGTCGCCTCGCCGTATGTGGAGGGGGAGCGGCTGTACCGAACCGGTGACCTCGTCAAGTGGGGTCGGCGTTCTGGGGAACTCGAGTACATCGGTCGCACCGATTTCCAGGTGAAGCTGCGGGGACTGCGGATCGAGCTGGGTGAGATCGAAGCCGCCCTGGTGGAAACCGGGGACGTCACCCACGCTGTGGTCCTGGTGCGATCGGATCCGCGTTCGGGCGAGCAACTCGTCGCATATCTCGTCGGTCGGCCCGACGCTGCGCTCGATACTGCGGCGATCTCGCGGTCTCTGACGACTCGGTTGCCCGCGTACATGGTGCCTACCGCGTATGTCGTACTCGACCGGCTCCCGCTGAGCCCGGCGGGCAAGCTCGATCGTAAAGCCCTGCCGGAGCCCGTTTTCGAGGTCAAGGAGTTCCGGGCCCCGAGCACACCCGTCGAGCAGATCGTGGCCACGGTCATCGCTGAGGTGCTTGGGCTCGATCGAGTCGGACTCGACGACGACTTCTTCGCTCTCGGAGGTAACTCGTTGATTGCGACGCAGGTGGTCTCGCGGATCGGTGAAGCTGTCGGTCATCGCCTGCCGCTGCGCACGATCTTCGAGGCGTCGACCGTCGAGTCACTCGCCGTTGCTGCCGAGTCCGGCTCCGCCGAGGCGGACCGGATCCCGTTGATCGCACAGGATCGCCCGGCCCGGGTACCCCTGTCGCTGGCGCAGCAACGAATGTGGTTCCTCAACCGGTTCGACCCCGACTCCTCGGTGAACAACATCCCGGTTGCGGTGCGGTTGTCGGGCAAACTCGATGTGCCAGCGCTCGAGGAGGCACTGCGGGACGTCGTCGCGCGACACGAATCGCTGCGCACCATCTACCCGGATGTCGACGGTTACGGCTACCAGAAGATCCTCGCACCGGGCGACGTCGCCATCGCGCTGGAGAGCGTTCCCACGACCGAAGCCGACGTCCCCGACGCGCTGCGTGGGCTTGCCGGTATCGCGTTCGACGTGGCGCACGAAGTTCCTTTCGCTGTCTGCCTCCTCGAGCTCGGACCGGATGAGCATCTGCTGGTGGCGGTCCTGCACCACATCGCAGCGGACGGGTTCTCGATGGTTCCGCTCACGCGAGACATCATGATCGCCTACGCGGCACGCTCGACCGGGGACGATCCGGCTTGGGAACCGCTGGAGGTGCAGTACGCCGACTACACGCTGTGGCAACGCGAAATCCTCGGGTCCGAAGACGATCCGGACTCGCTGATCTCCCAGCAGATCCGGTATTGGATCGACGCGCTCGACGGAGTACCCGCGAGCCTCGAACTGCCCACCGACCGGCCTCGCCCGGCGGTGGCCACCAACGCGGGGGCGGTGCACCGATTCGAGATCGGTGCCGATCTGCGAGCCGCGATCGACAGGTTGGCACACGAGCAGCGCACCACAGAATTCATGGTGGTCCACGCCGTGCTCGCGGTCCTTCTTGCACGACTCGGAGCTTCCGACGACATCACGATCGGTACCCCGGTGGCCGGTCGCGGTGAACAGGCCCTCGACGGCCTGATCGGTATGTTCGTCAACACCCTCGTACTGCGCACACATGTCGACCCGGCGGAAACCTTCGGCGAACTCCTCGCGCACGTGCGTGAGTCGGATCTGGGCGCTTTCGCGCACGCCGAGATCCCGTTCGAGCGGCTCGTCGATGTGCTCGCGCCCGTCCGCAGCCAGGCCCACAATCCGTTGTTCCAGGTGATGCTCGCATTCCAGAATGTCGGCCAGGTGTCGCTCGAACTACCGGGCATGACCGTGTCCAACATTCCGCTCGACAGCGGCATGTCGAAGTTCGATCTCGTCGTGACCGTTCTCGACGTCCCACTCGACAGCTCGAACGGCGGATACTCGGTCGAATTCTCCTATGCCACAGATTTGTTCGATTCCCCGACCGTCGCTGGCATGGGCGAGCGTTTCCTCGCGTTGCTCGAGGCGGTCACGCGCACACCGGCATTGCCGGTAGGCGACCTTCCGCTGCTCACCGGCAACGAACTCGCGGCGGTCGAGTCCGCATCCCACGGACCCGAACACCGCATCGACTCCGCGGTCACGCTGCCCGTCCTGGTCGACCGGCAGGTGGCACGAACTCCGGATGCTCAGGCGCTGATCCCGGGCACCGACGCGCTCGGCGCACCGCGGACATATCGGGAGTTCGGGCGCGACGTCAACCGACTCGCTCGCTACCTCGTCGACTGCGGCGTCGGTCCCGATGTCCGTGTGGGGGTCGCGCTGAGCCGTTCGGTCGACCTGGTCATCGCCATACACGCGGTGATCGCCGCAGGCGGTGCGTATGTACCGGTCGATCCCGACCAGCCTTCCGAACGCATCGAATACATTCTCGAGTCCTCGGCACCGTCGCTGCTCCTCACCGCTGGGGCTGCGGCATCTGCAGGCGCCGAGACGTCGGCTGCCACGTGCGACGTCGATGCACTCGACCTCTCCGGATTCGACGACACGCCGCTGACCGACGCCGACCGCATCGCACCGCTGCGTGCCGAGAACCTCGCGTACGTGCTGTACACGTCAGGATCCACCGGCAGGCCCAAGGGGGTCGGCGTGACCCACGCTGCGGTGGTCAACCAGATGCTGTGGATGCAGGACCGGTTTGCGTTCACGGAGTCCGACGCAGTCCTGCTCAAGACTCCCGTGACCTTCGACGCGTCGGTCTGGGAAGTATTCCTTCCGCTGCACACCGGTGCCTCCATCGTCGTGGGATCCCCGGATCTCCACCGTGATCCTGCTCGACTGGCGGCGGAGATCGCCAATACCGCCACCACCGTGGTGCAGTTCGTGCCCACTGTCTTCGACGCGGTCCTCGAACACCTCGAGCAGACAGCGGCGGCCTCGCTGAACCATGTGTTCTGCGGCGGCGAGGCGCTTTCGGCCAACAGCACCGCGAGGTTCGCGGAACTCGGTGATGCGCCCGTGCACAACGTCTACGGGCCGACCGAAGCGACAGTGCAAACCGTATTCCGGACCGCAGGGGCGAGTGAGGATCGGGTCGTGCCGATCGGTCGCCCAGTGTGGAACACCGATGTGCTCGTGCTCGACTCGCGACTGCGCCCGGTTCCGGTCGGCGTGGCAGGAGAGCTCTATCTCACCGGTGCTCAGCTCGCCCGCGGCTACCATGGCCGAGCGGATCTGACCGCGGAGCGATTCGTGGCAGATCCACGTTCGACGGTCGGTGCGCGCATGTACCGGACCGGCGACCTCGTCAAATGGGTCCCGGCTACGTCCGGGGAGCCCGGCTCTCCGTCGATCGACACGCTGGAACTCGAATATCTCGGCCGTACCGATCGACAGGTCAAGCTGCGCGGCCTCCGGATCGAGCTCGGCGAGGTCGAGTCGGCCCTCGTCGGAGTGAGCGGGGTGCGGCAGGCCGTAACGATCGTCCGCGATGACCCGGGCGCCGGTCCGCAGCTCGTGGCGTACGTGATGCCTACGTCCGGGACCACCGTCGACCCACTCGACATGAAGACCGAACTCGCGCAGGTGCTGCCGTCCTACATGGTCCCGTCGGCGATTGTGGTCCTCGACGCGTTCCCGCTCAACGCCAGCGGCAAGATCGATCGAAATGCGCTGCCCGCCCCGACTTTCGAGGTCCGCGAGTTCATGCCACCGCGCACTCCTGTGGAGGAGATCGTCGCGGGAATTTTCGCGCAGGTACTCGGGATTCCCCGAGTGGGCCGTGACGACGATTTCTTCGCGCTCGGCGGTAACTCGCTCGTGGCGACGCAGGTGGTCGCTCGCCTCGGTGAAGCGCTGGGCACACGGATACCCGTGCGCGCGCTTTTCGACGCACCGACCGTCGAAGCGCTCGCGCTGCGCGTCGAGCATGGCGACGAAACCGCGACCCGGCCCGAGCTTGTCCGCCGTTCCCGCCCGGAGCTGATTCCGCTGTCTCCTGCTCAGCAGCGCATGTGGTTCCTCAACCGGTTCGACACCGCTTCTGCGGTGAACAACATTCCGGTCGGTGTCCGACTGACCGGCACCCTCGACGTAGAAGCGTTGTCCGCCGCGCTCGGCGACGTCGTCGAGCGTCACGAATCGCTCCGCACGATCTATCCGGACGTCGACGGTGTCGGGCATCAGTCCGTGCTCGCCGCGCATGCTGTGGAGTTGACAACCGAGAGCGTCGACGACGCGTCGCTGCTCGTGCGAGCCGAGCAACTCACCGCAACGGGATTCGACGTCACGGTCGAGGTCCCGATGCGAGTGGTGTTGTTCGAACTCGGCCCACGCGACCACGTGCTGTTCCTCGTGGTGCACCACATCGCATCCGACGGATTCTCGCTGCGTCCGCTCGCACGCGACATCATGGTGGCCTACGCATCGCGGACGTACGGCGAGCCGCCTGCCTGGTCGCCGCTCACAGTGCAGTACCCCGACTACTCCCTGTGGCAACGCGACGTGCTCGGCTCCGAGGACGACCCCGAATCGGTCCTCTCGAAGCAGATCGAGTACTGGACCTCGCAGCTCGCCGGAATTCCGGATCAGCTGGATCTTCCCTCGGACCGGTTGCGGCCCGAGACTGCCACCGGTGAGGGCCGGACCAGCAGTTTCCGGATCGACCCCACGCTGCATGCACGCCTCCACACGCTCGCGCGCGAGCACAACACCTCGTTGTTCATGGTGATCCACGCGGCCCTGAGCGTGCTGTTGTCGAGGCTGTCGGACACCGACGACATCGCGATCGGCACACCGATCGCCGGTCGCGGCGAGGCAGCGCTCGACGACCTGGTCGGCATGTTCGTCAACACCCTGGTGCTGCGCACCACCTTCGAGAACGACGTGCCGTTCGAGCAACTGCTCGCCCAGGTCCGCGAGACCGACCTCGACGCTTTCGCGCACGCCGACGTTCCGTTCGAACGGCTCGTGGAGATCATCGACCCCGAACGGTCGCAGGCGAGGCATCCGCTGTTCCAGGTGGCCCTGACGTTCCAGAACACGGGCGCAGTGGATTTCGAACTCGATGGGATCACCGCGAGCGCGTTCGAATACGAAGCCCCCATAGCGAAGTTCGACTTGCAGTTCACCTTCGCCGACTCGGTCGGTGCAGGATCGATAGTTGCCGACAACGGCGCAGGTGGAATGGATTTCGCGATCACCTACGCCACCGATCTGTTCGACGACCTGCGCGTCGCTGCGTTCGCGGAGCAGTTGCTGCGGATTCTGCGGGCGGTGGTGGAGGATTCGGCGGTTGTAGTCGGTGACATCGGGATTCTTGATGATTTCGAGCGTGAACTCGTCGTGTCGCGGTGGAATTCGCTGGGTGATGATGTGGCGCCGGCGGATGTGACGCTGGTGGACATGTTCGAGGCGCAGGTTGCTGCACGTGGTGATGCGGTGGCGGTGCGGTTCGGTGACGAGTCGGTGTCCTATCGCGAACTCGGTTCGCGGGTGCGTCGTCTGGCGCGGCATCTGATCGATGTCGGGGTGGGGCCGGAGTCGTTGGTGGCGGTGACGCTGCCGCGGTCGGTCGATCTGGTGGTGGCGCTGCTTGCGGTGCTCGAAGCCGGTGGTGGTTATCTGCCGGTCGACCCGAACTCGCCTGCCGAGCGCATCGAGTTCCTGGTGTCGGATGCGCAGCCTGTCGCGGTCGTGACGCATTCCGGTGAGGATGTCTCGTTCCCGAGCGGTGTTCTGATCATCGAACTCGACCGGGTCGATCTGTCCGGTGTGGACGATGCGCCGATCCTCGACGCGGAGCGTCGAGCGACGTTGGGTTCGACGAACCTCGCCTATGTGATCTACACGTCGGGTTCGACGGGCCGGCCGAAGGGTGTGTTGATTCCGCATCGCAACGCGGTGCGGTTGATGGTCAACACCGAGTCGGTGTACGGGTTCGGTTCGTCGGATGTGTGGACGATGTTCCACAGCTATGCGTTCGACTTCTCCGTGTGGGAACTCTGGGGTCCGTTGTTGTACGGCGGGACCTTGGTGGTGGTCGACTACTTCACGTCGAGGTCGCCGGAAGCGTTCCGGGAGTTGCTGGTTCGTGAGCGGGTGACGGTGTTGAACCAGACGCCGTCGGCGTTCTATCAGCTTGCCGAGGCCGATCGTGTGGCGTCCGATGGTGCGGATTTCGCGCTGCGGTATGTGATTTTCGGTGGTGAGGCACTCGAGCCGCGGCGGTTGGCGGGGTGGTTCGAGCGGTACGGCGACACGTCGCCGCGTTTGGTCAATATGTACGGGATCACCGAGACGACGGTGCATGTGTCGTATCGGGAGATCGGTGCTGAGCTCGCCGAGGTGGGGTCTGCCAGTGTGGTCGGCGTGCCGATCGCGGGCTTGCGTGTGTATGTGCTGGACAGGCGGCTTCAGCCGGTGCCGGTGGGTGTCGCGGGTGAGATGTACGTCGGCGGTGGTCAGCTCGCGCGTGGTTATCTGCGCCGGTCCGAGTTGTCGTCGACGCGGTTCGTGGCCGATCCGTTCTCGTCGGACGGTGCGTTGTTGTATCGCACCGGTGATGTGGCGCGTTGGGTTGTCTCGGGCGATCTCGAGTATCTGGGGCGTGCTGATGACCAGGTGAAGATCCGTGGTTTCCGTATCGAGCTCGGTGAGGTCGAGGCGGCGGTGTTGGCGCAGGTTCAGGTGGCGCAGGCTGCGGTGATCGTGCGTGAGGATGCGCCCGGTGCTGCGCGGATCGTTGCGTATGTGGTTCCTGCCGAAGGTGTTTCGGTCGAGCTGGATGTGTTGCGTGACGGTGTGGGTGCGGTGGTGCCCGAGTACATGGTGCCGTCTGCGTTCGTGGTGATCGATTCGATTCCGTTGACGGTCAATGGCAAGTTGGATCGTCGTGCGTTGCCGGAGCCGGTGTTCGAGACGCGTGAGTTCCGTGCGCCGTCCACGCCGATCGAGGAGATCGTGGCGGGTGTGTTCGCTGATGTGCTCGGTGTGGAGCGGGTGGGCGCGGATGATGATTTCTTTGCTCTCGGTGGTAATTCGCTGATTGCGACGCAGGTGGTGTCGCGGCTCGGTGCGGCGTTGGATGCGCAGGTTCCGGTGCGTGCGTTGTTCGAGGCGTCGACGGTGTCGGCGTTGGCTGCGCGGGTGGAGCAGGAGTCGGGTCGTGGTGGGCGGGTTCCGCTCGTGGCGGGGCCGCGTCCGGTGCGGGTACCGTTGTCGTTGGCGCAGCAGCGGATGTGGTTCTTGAACCGGTTCGATCCGGAGTCGACGGCGTACAACATTCCGTTTGCTTTGCGGTTGACCGGTGAGCTGGACGTTGCAGCACTGCAGTCCGCGGTCGCCGACCTGGTGGCGCGGCACGAGTCGCTGCGCACCGAGTATCCCGAGACCGGCGACGGTCCCGCGCAGAAGATTCTCCCGGCCTCGCAGGTGCCCGTCGATCTCACCCCGATGGACGTCACCGCGGGCGACCTCGAGACGCGCTTGCGGGAGATCGCCGCGACGACCTTCGACGTGACCACCGAAGTGCCGGTGCTCATGCGGCTGCTGCGCATCGCCGACGATCAGTACGTGCTGGCGGTCGTGGTGCACCACATCAGTGCCGACGGCTCGTCGATGGTCCCGCTCGTGCGCGACCTCGTCACTGCGTACGCGGCGCATACCGCAGGCACCGATCCGGTGTGGGCCCCGCTGCAGGTGCAATACGCCGACTACGCGCTGTGGCAGCGACAGGTCCTCGGCTCGGAGGATGACCCGGAATCGATTGCGGCACAGCAGCTCGACTATTGGCGCGACGCCCTCGTCGATCTGCCCGACCAGCTGGATCTGCCGCTCGACCGCCCTCGGCCTGCGCAGCAGACCTTCCGAGGTGACCGCATCGAGTTCGTCGTCGGCGCCGAGGCGCACGCAGCGCTCCGAGACCTCGCCCGCAGCCAGAACGCGACCGTGTTCATGGCGGTGCACGCGGTGTTCGCAGCGCTGCTCGCACGACTGTCCGGAACCTCGGACATCGCGGTGGGCACCCCTATCGCGGGTCGCAACGAGCAGGCCGTCGAGGACATCATCGGCATGTTCGTCAACACCCTCGTGCTCCGGCTCGAGGTCGACGCGGGAGCATCGTTCGCCGATCTGCTCGCAGCGGCACGCGAGACGGACCTGCAGGCGTTCGCACACGCCGACGTGCCGTTCGAGCGGCTCGTCGAGGTGCTCAACCCGGCGCGGTCGACGGCCCGGCACCCGTTGTTCCAGGTGGGATTCTCATTCCAGAACCAAGCCGGGACGGAGTTGCAGCTGCCCGGACTCTCGGTGGCTCCGCTCGATCTCGAGGGCGGAACGGCCCAGTTCGACCTGCATCTGATCGTCGCCGACCGCTATGACGACGACGGTGCGGCCGCGGGTATCGACGCGATTCTCACCTACGCCACCGATCTGTTCGACGATGTCACCGCCCGCGGTGTGGCAGCCAGGTTCGAACAGCTCCTCGGTGCCGTCCTGCAGGCACCCGACGCCCCGCTCGGTGATCATGCGGTGCTGCTCCCCGGCGAGCGCGACGACGTGCTCACCACATGGAACGACACCGATCACGACCTCGACGGTTCGCGCACGCTTGTCGAGATGTTCGACGAGCAGGTCCGGCGTGACGGCGGCGCAGTGGCACTCGTGTACGAGAGCGCACAGTGGACGTACACCGAATTCGACACGGCCGTCAATCGTCTCGCTCGGTACCTGATCGGTCTCGGAGTCGGGCCGGAAGACCGCGTGGCGCTCGCCGTCCGCCGCTCACCCGAACTGCTCATCGGCATGTACGCGATCGCCAAGACCGGCGCCGCCTACGTGCCCGTCGACCCGGACCAGCCGTCCGAACGCAACTCGTACATCCTCGGTACCGCGGCTCCCGCAGCGGTCGTCACCACGGCGGCAGACCGGGTCGAGCATCCCGGTGTGCCCGAGGTGGTGCTCGACGACCTCGATCTGTCGGACTATTCCGACGCGCCGATCACCGACCGCGACCGCACGTCGCCGCTGCGGGCACACAACACCGCCTATGTGATCTTCACGTCCGGCTCGACCGGACGGCCGAAGGGTGTCGCGGTGCCGCACGCTGCGATCGTCAACCAGCTCGAGTGGAAACGTTCGGCGTTCGATCTCGGGCCGGACGACGCGGTGCTGCTCAAGACCATCGCGACGTTCGACCTGTCGGTGTGGGAGTTCTGGTCGGCCCTCACCTCGGGGGCGCGTCTCGTGGTCGCGACGGCGGACGGTCACCGCGACCCCGACTATCTGTTGACTCTGCTGCGCGAGCAGCGTGTGACGACCCTGCACACGGTGCCGTCGATGCTGTCGATGCTCATGACCGTCGCACACGACGAAGTATCGCCGTCGTTGCGACGGGTGCTCGCCATCGGTGAGGCGCTTCCGGCACCCGTCGCCCAGCAGTTCCGCGCATCGAACGAGGCGGCCCTGTTCAACCTGTACGGGCCGACCGAGGCAGCGGTCTCCGTCACCGTCCACGAAGTGTGCGACGACGACACCGTAACGGTGCCCATCGGTGTGCCCGAGTGGAACACCGCCGTGTACGTTCTCGACGACCGGCTACGGCCGGTCCCGCCGGGCGTCGCCGGTGAGCTGTACCTCGCGGGCATCCAGCTCGCACGCGGCTATCACGACCGCGCCGACCTCACCGCGGACCGGTTCGTCGCCGATCCGTTCGGCCGTGCCCGCATGTACCGCACCGGCGATATCGTGCGCTGGAACCGCGAAGGCCACCTCGAATACCTCGAGCGTGCAGACTTCCAGGTCAAGGTCCGGGGCTACCGCATCGAACTGGGCGAGATCGAAGCAGTTCTCCGCGACCTCGATACAGTGCGCGACGTCGCGGTGCTCGTGCGCAGCGGCGCCCACGTCGGCGATCGTCTCGTCGCGTACGTCGTGCCGTCGAACGAGGATGTCGACGTCGACGACCTCAGGGTGCGGCTCGGGGCGCGCCTGCCGTCGTACATGGTGCCGTCCGCGTTCGTCGTGCTCGATGCCCTGCCGCTCAACACCAACGGCAAGCTCGACCGTGCGGCACTGCCCGAACCTGAACTCGAAGCGGGTACCTTCCGGGCGCCGACTACACCGGTCGAGGAAGTCGTCGCAGCGACCGTGGCGGAACTGCTCGGTATCGAACGAGTGGGACTGGACGACGACTTCTTCGAACTGGGTGGCAACTCGCTGCTGGCGACGCAGCTATGCGCTCGGCTCGGCGCGGCCCTCGACACTCGTGTCGCGGTGCGCACCGTGTTCGAGGCCTCGACGATCGTGGCACTCGCGGCGCACATCCAGCCGTCCGTCGGACGCGGTGCACGGGCCGCGCTCGTTGCGGGGCCCAGGCCCGATCGGATCCCGCTGTCGCTGGCACAGCAACGCATGTGGACCCTCAACAGGGTCGACCCCGAGTCGGGTGTCTACAACATCCCGGTCGCGGTGCGGCTCACCGGCGCCCTCGACACGGACGTGCTCCGCGCCGCGGTCGCAGACGTCGTCGCCCGGCACGAGGTGTTGCGCACGGTGTACCCCGACACCGAGGACGGTCCGGTCCAGGTCGTGCTCCCCGTCGCGGAGGCGATGCCCGACCTCGAACCGATCGCGGTGTCGGCCGGTGATCTCGTCGGACGACTCACCGAGGTGCTCGGCACCGGTTTCGACGTCACCGCACAGACCCCGCCCGTGCGGGTCGCGCTGTTCAGGGTCGCCGATGACGGCGAGCATGTGCTCGCTGTCGTCGCCCACCACATCAGTGCGGACGGCTATTCGATGCGCCCGCTGATCCGCGACGTCATGGTCGCGTACCTCGCGCGTGTGGAAGGAACGACGCCGGACTGGGCTCCGCTGGACGTCCAGTACGCCGATTACACGCTGTGGCAGTCGTCGGTACTCGGCGACGAAACGGATCCGGACAGTGAACTCGCGCGCCAGCTCGCGTACTGGACCGGCGAACTCTCCGGTGCGCCCGAGGTGCTCGCCCTGCCCACCGACCGGCCGCGGCCTGCGCGTCAGTCGACCGACGGCGAGTCGATCACGTTCGCCGTGGGGGAGGCGCTCGCGCAACGTGTCGAGAAGACGGCGCGTGATCAGGGCGCCACCGTGTTCATGGTGATGCATGCGGCCTTCGCGGTGTTGATGTCGCGACTGTCCGGATCCGAGGACATCATGGTCGGTACCCCGACCGCGGGCCGCGGGGAAGAGGCACTCGACGACCTCGTGGGCATGTTCGTCAACACCCTCGTGTTGCGCACCCGAGTCGCGGGCGGCTCGACGTTCGCCGACCTGCTCGGGCAGGCGAAGGAAAAGGACTTGGCGGCATTCGGCAACGCCGATGTCCCATTCGAGCGGCTCGTGGACACCTTGGGGGTGCGTCGCACCAGCGCACACACTCCGCTGTTCCAGGTGATGCTCACCTTCCAGAACATCGACACCGGTGTCCTCGAGCTTCCGGGGCTCGCCGTGCAGCCGCTCGAGACCGGTGCAGATCAGGCGAAGTTCGATCTGCAGTGCACCGTCGTCGAACGGTTCACCGACGGCGGCCTCCTGGGCGACATGGACGTGACGTTCACCTACGCGACTGCGCTGTTCGACCGCAGCACGATCGAGGTGTTCATCGAACGGTTCCGCCGCGTTCTCGACGTCGTGACCGACGACCCGCAGGTCGTGCTGCGCTCCATCGATCTACGCAGCGACGACGAACGCGCACGCGCCGTCCGCCCGCGGAAGGCCCGGACGGTCGCCGACCTGCCGGATCTGGTGGCCAGTGCGGCTGCGGCCGCACCGGATGCCGTCGCGTTCGGCCACGGCGACCGCGACGTCACGTTCGGAGAGTTCGCGCAGCGGCTCGAGACGATGGCGTCGACGACGGGCGGTGCACTCACCGCCGAAGCACTGGTCTCGGTAGTACTCAACGGGCTCGTCCCGGGGATGCTGCCGCAACTCGGCGCGGACGGTTTCGGTCGGTTGATCCGCGACGTGATTGCTTCTGCGGAGGCGGTCACGGGCACGGATTAGCCGCCTGTCGGTCGGTTCGGGATAATGGAGGATCGACTGTCGTTCGGACGTCCGGGGGCGTACCGTCCCCGGACGGCGTCGAACAGCGGAGCGCGCGGTGATACGCCGGTCGCAGGCTATTTTCAGGAGGATGACGTAGATGACGGGTGGTATGGCGGGCAAGCCGGCGCTGACGATCGAGGATCTTCCCCGGTTGCTCGCCGCAGTTGTGGACGTCGACCCCGACCGCATCGCGCTCTCCGATGGTGACACGCAGCTCACCTATGCCGGGCTGCAGCAGGAGATCACCACTCTCGACGGTGCAATGGGCGGTGTGCTCGGCTTCGATGCGCTTCTTCCCGTCGTGCTGTCCAACGTGGCGCCGGGACTCCTGGGGGGTGCCGGCCTGCCGGGAGTCGTCGACACCTTGCTCGCCGATGCATCCGAGGTCCTCGGCGACGACGCATCTGCCCCCGTGACAGCCGATCCGCACACGCTCGTTGCGCGGTTCGACGCGCAGGTCGCGGCAACCCCTGATGCCACAGCGCTCGAGTTCGAGGGCGAGACCCTCACCTATCGAGAGTTCGATGCGCGCGCCAACCGCCTTGCACGTCACCTCATCGAGCTCGGTGTCGGTCCGGACACCCGGGTCGGTCTGTCGATCCGCCGATCCTTCGACCTGCTCATCGGTATGTACGCCATCGTCAAGGCCGGCGGTGCGTATGTCCCCCTCGACCCGGATCACCCCGCCGACCGCAGCGCCTATGTGCTCGAGATCGCCGAACCGGTCGCGGTGGTCACCACCGCGCGCGATGCCGTCGACCTACCCGGAACCGTGCCGGTCGTCGAGATCGACACCCTCGACGTGTCCGGCTACGCCGACGGTCCGATCGGGGAAGACGAGCGGACCGGCGCGTTGACCGCCGACCACCTCGCCTACGTCATCTTCACCTCGGGTTCGACCGGCCGGCCGAAGGGCGTGGCGGTCGAACATCGTGCGATCACCGCGAACATCGCGTGGCGCCAGTCCGAATACGTGATGCGCGCCGACGACGTCGTACTGCAGAAGACGCCGTTCACGTTCGACGTGTCGGTGTGGGAGTTCTTCTGGCCCCTCCAGGTGGGCGCCACGCTCTGCATCGCGATCCCGGACGGGCATCGCGACCCCGCCTACCTCGCCCGGACGATGATCGACCGGGGCGTGACCATCGCACACTTCGTGCCGTCGATGCTCTCCGTCTACCTCGCCGAACCCACCGCGGCATCGGTGACCACCCTGCGCTACGTTTTCGCATCCGGTGAAGCTCTGCCGCCACAGACAGTCGCCCGCTTCTACGAGATCAGCTCCGCGGGTCTGCACAATCTCTACGGCCCGACCGAGGCCGCGGTCGACGTCACCTACTTCGCGACCGCTGCCGACAACACCGTCGTGCCGATCGGTGACGCGGTGGCCGACACCGGTCTGTACGTACTCGACGAAGGCCTGCGGCCTGTACCCGCGGGTGTCGAGGGAGAGTTGTATCTCGCGGGTGTACAGCTTGCACGCGGCTACCTCCGTCGCCCCGACCTCACCTCCGACCGGTTCGTCGCTGATCCCTTCGGCGAACCCGGCGACCGGATGTACCGCACCGGCGACCTTGTCGTACTCGACGACGCAGGCCGACTCGTCTACATCGGCCGGACAGACTTCCAGGTCAAACTGCGCGGACTCCGTATCGAACTCGGCGAGATCGAATCCGCTCTGCTCGATCATCCGGGTGTGCGGCAGTCGGTGGTGGTCGTGCATTCCGACCCCGGCCTCGGAGATCACCTCGTCGCCTACCTGGTCACCGACGGCAGCCACATCGAGCGGACCGAGCTCGCCGATGCAGTACGTCACCGGCTGCCCGACTACATGGTGCCGTCGCTGTTCGTCGAGATGGACGAATTCCCGCTCGGTGCAAGCGGAAAGCTCGACCGCAAGGCTCTTCCCGAGCCCGACTTCAGCTCTCTCGCACGCGAATACCGCGCACCGAGTACGCCGACCGAGCGCGCCGTGGTCGCGGCTTTCGAGCAGGTGCTCGGTGTCGAGAAATTCGGTGTGGACGACGATTTCTTCGAGCTCGGTGGTAACTCCCTGAGCGCGACTCGCGTGGTGGCGCGCATCAACGCCGATCACAAGGTGCGCATCGACGTCCGCGAATTCTTCGACGCGCCCACCGCAGCCGAACTGTCCTCCCTCATCGACACCGCGATCGCCGCGGGTGGTGACGGGCGTGCGCCGTTGGTGGCGCAGGTGCGTCCGGAGCGTGTGCCGTTGTCGTTGGCGCAGCAGCGGATGTGGTTCTTGAATCGGTTCGAGCCGGATTCTGCGGTGAACAACATTCCGGTGGCGATCCGGTTGTCGGGGTCGTTGGATGTGGCGGCATTGCAGGCTGCGGTGTCGGATGTGCTGGGACGGCACGAGTCGTTGCGGACGGTGTATCCGGATGTCGACGGTGTCGGGTATCAGCGGGTGCTGCCGGTGTCGGAGGTCGCTCCTGACCTGTCGCCGGTGGCGGTCGACCCGTCGGACGTGGTCGAGAAGATCACCGAACTCGTCTCGGCGGGCTTCGACGTCACCTCTTCGGTGCCGGTCCGCGTCCGGCTGTTCGAACTGTCGGACACCCAGCACGTGCTGGTTCTCGTTCTGCATCACATTGCGGCCGACGGCTTCTCGATGGGTCCACTGACGCGCGACGTCGTCACGGCATACGCCTCCCGTTCGGCCGGCAACGCGCCGGCCTGGGAGCCGTTGCCGGTGCAGTACGCGGATTATGCGTTGTGGCAGCGGGAGGTGCTGGGTTCGGAGGATGATCCGGACTCGGTGATCTCGTCGCAGGTGGCGTTCTGGCGCGACACGCTCGCGGGCGCCCCGGAACAGCTGGATCTGCCGTCCGATCGGCCCCGCCCGCTGGTGGAATCGTATCGCGGTGCGGCACAGCAGTTCACATTCGGATCCGACCTTCGTGCGAATATTGCGGACCTTGCGCGTCGCACCGGTACCACCGACTTCATGGTCGTGCACGCTGCATTGTCGGTGTTGCTGGCGCGGTTGGCCGGTACCGACGATGTCACGATCGGGACGCCGGTCGCGGGGCGCGGTGAGGCCGCACTCGACGACGTGGTGGGGATGTTCGTCAACACATTGGTGTTGCGGACCCGCGTCGACGGTGGTGAGTCGTTCGACGAGGTGCTTTCCCGGGTTCGCGGTAGTGATCTGGATGCGTTCGGGCACGCGGATGTGCCGTTCGAGCGTCTCGTGGAGGTGCTGAATCCGGAGCGTTCGACGGCGCGGCATCCGTTGTTCCAGGTGATGCTCGCGTTCCAGAACCTCGACGTCGAGTCGCTCGAACTCCCGGCTCTGACCGTGTCTGCGCTCGACGCCGACACCTCAGTGGCCAAGTTCGATCTGCAGGTCACCGTGTCGGACGATGCTGCCGACGGCTACCTCGTCGACCTGACCTACGCGACCGACCTGTTCGACGCGTCCACGATGACTGCTTTCGCCGATCGTCTCGTGCGGGTACTCGAGGCGGTCGTCGCAGATCGGCAGATCGTGGTGGGCGACATCGATCTGCTCGACGCTGATGAGCGGTCTCTGGTGCTGGAGCGGTGGAACGACACTGCACACGAAGTCGAGTCGTCGACGTTGGTGGAACTGTTCGAGGCGCAGGCGCGCCGGTCTCCGGACGCGGTGGCGCTCGAGTTCGAGGGCGAGACGCTGACGTATGCGCAGTTCGGTTCCCGTGTGAATCGTCTTGCGCGGTATCTGGTTTCGTTGGGGGTCCGACCGGAGTCGACGGTGGGCCTTGCGGTGCGTCGATCCTCGGATCTGTTGGTCGGTATGTATGCGATCGCCACAGCCGGTGGCGCGTATGTGCCGTTGGATCCGGATCAGCCTGCCGAGCGCAACGCCTACATCCTCGAGGCCGCCGCTCCGATCGTCGTGCTGACGACCTCGCTCGACGGGTTCACTGACGACGGTGTGGCTTCGGTCGAACTCGACGCGCTCGATGTGTCGGGATTGTCGGATGCGCCGTTGACGGATGCGGATCGCCTGTCGCCGCTGCGCTCGTCGAATGCGGCGTATGTGTTGTTCACGTCCGGCTCGACGGGCCGCCCGAAGGGTGTCGCTGTCTCCCACGCTGCCGCGGTCAACCAGGTGCTGTGGCTGACCTCCGAATACGACCTCGGCCCCGACGACGTTGTGTTGCAGAAGACGCCGTTCACCTTCGACGTGTCGGTGTGGGAGCTGTTCGGCGCTCCGGCGGTCGGTGCCCGACTCGTGATCGCCACTCCCGACGGTCACCGCGACCCCGCGTATCTCGCACGGGTGATTCGCGAGCGGCACGTGACGGCGACATCGTTCGTGCCGTCGATGCTCGCGGTGTTCGCCGGTGCTGTGTCGCGCGAGGAATGCGAGTCCCTCCGCGTCGTCCTGGTCGCCGGTGAAGCCTTCCCGGTGTCGGTTGCCGAGCAGTTCGCGCGCGTCAGCGATGCCGAACTACACAACCTGTACGGACCCACCGAGGCCACCGTGCACGCCACTGCGCGGCCGGTGGGTGATCTCACCGCGGGCTCCGTGCCGATGGGGGCGCCGGTGTGGAACACCGGTGCCTACGTCCTCGACGAGCGCCTCGCGCCCGTTCCGGCGGGCGTGGTGGGTGAACTGTATCTGTCGGGTATCCAGGTGGCACGCGGATACTTCGGTAGGCCGGATCTGACCGCCGAACGCTTCGTGGCCTCACCGTTCCAGAAGGGCGCACGCGTCTACCGCACCGGCGACCTCGTCCGGTGGACATCGGCCGGTGAACTCGAATACCTGGGCCGCAGCGACTTCCAGGTCAAACTGCGCGGTCTGCGCGTCGAACTGGGCGAGGTCGAGTCGGCGCTCCTCGAACGCACCCCCGCAACCCAGGCGGCAGCCGACGTACGTCACGAGCAGTTGGTCGCGTATGTCGTTTCCGCGCAAGGCGACACGTTCGACAGCGCGCGCGCCCAGGAAGCACTGTCCTCGGTGTTGCCCGCGTACATGGTCCCCACGACATTCGTCGTGCTCGATGCCATGCCGCTCGGCACCTCAGGCAAGATCGACCGTAAGGCACTTCCCGAGCCCATCTTCGAAACCCGCCGTTTCCGTGCTCCCACGACACCGATCGAAGAGATCGTCTCAGGCGTCTTCGCGGACGTGTTGGACCTCGACCGGGTGGGCCTCGACGACGATTTCTTCGCCCTCGGCGGCAACTCGCTGATCGCCACTCAGGTGGTGGCCCGCCTCGGCGCAGCACTGGGGACCACCGTTCCGGTGCGCGCCTTGTTCGAAGCGTCCGGTGTCGAAGATCTCGCTGCCCGCGTGGAACGAGCCGGTGGTGACGGACGTGTGCCGTTGGTGGCGCAGGTGCGTCCGGAGCGTGTGCCGTTGTCGTTGGCGCAGCAGCGGATGTGGTTCTTGAATCGGTTCGAGCCGGATTCTGCGGTGAACAACATTCCGGTGGCGATCCGGTTGTCGGGGTCGTTGGATGTGGCGGCCTTGCAGGCTGCGGTGTCGGATGTGCTGGGTCGGCACGAGTCGTTGCGGACGGTGTATCCGGATGTCGACGGTGTCGGGTATCAGCGGGTGCTGCCGGTGTCGGAGGTCGCTCCTGACCTGTCGCCGATGGCGGTCTCGGAGTCCGATCTGGTGTCGCATCTGCGGTCGCTCATCTCGGCAGGCTTCGACGTGTCGACGACCGTGCCGATCCGCGTCCGGCTGTTCGAGCTCTCGGCATCCGAGCATGTACTGGTATTCGTGGTGCACCACATCGCCACGGACGGATTCTCGATGGGGCCGCTGACGCGCGACGTCGTCACGGCCTATTCGGTGCGCGCCGCAGGCGGCGAACCCGCGTGGGAGTCGTTGCCGGTGCAGTACGCGGATTATGCACTGTGGCAGCGGGAGGTGTTGGGTTCGGAGGACGATCCGGACTCGGTGCTCTCGTCGCAGGTGGCGTTCTGGCGCGACACGCTGGCCGGTATCCCCGAGCAGCTGGATCTTCCGGCAGACCGGCCGCGCCCCGTCGTCGCCAGCAACGGTGGTGCCCAATACGAGTTCACCATCGCCTCACACACCCATGACGGAATTCTGCGTCTCGCACGTGAACGCGCTGCGACGCCGTTCATGGTCGTGCACGCTGCGTTGTCGGTGCTGTTGGCACGGTTGGCCGGTACCGACGATGTCGCGATCGGGACGCCGGTCGCGGGGCGCGGTGAGGCCGCACTCGACGACGTGGTGGGGATGTTCGTCAACACGTTGGTGTTGCGGGCACGCGTCGACGGTGGTGAGTCGTTCGACGAGGTGCTTTCCCGGGTTCGGGGTAGCGATCTGGATGCGTTCGGGCACGCTGATGTGCCGTTCGAGCGTCTCGTGGAGGTGCTGAATCCGGAGCGTTCGACGGCGCGGCATCCGTTGTTCCAGGTGATGCTCTCGTTCCAGAATCTTGCGGCCGAGCGCGTCGAACTCCCCGAACTCGTGGTGTCGGGCGTCGATATCGACACCACCACAGCCAAATTCGACCTTCAGTTCGTCGTCACCGAGGCTCGGGATTCTGAAGGTTCGGCAACGTACTCGGTGGGTCTGACCTACGCGACCGACCTGTTCGACGAGTTCACCATCGCCGGTGTCGCCGACCGCTTCGTGCGGGTCCTCGACGCGGTGGTCACCGATTCGTCCGTGGCGGTCGGTGACGTCTGCCTGCTCGACGCCGACGAGCGCACCCGGATGGTCGAGGAGTGGAACGACACGGACCACCCGTCGGGCACCTCGTCGACGCTGGTCGAGCTGTTCGAAGCTCAGGCACTGCGCACGCCGGATGCCATAGCTCTCGAATTCGACGGCGAGACGCTCACCTATGCGCAGTTCGCCGACCGTGTCCATCGTCTTGCACGTCACCTGGTTGCGCTCGGAGTGGGTCCGGAAGCCCATGTAGGTCTGGCGATCCGGCGTTCGATCGATCTGCTGGTCGGCATGTACGCGATCACCACGGCCGGTGGTGCGTACGTGCCACTCGACCCCGATCAGCCTGCCGACCGCAACGCCTACATTCTCGAGACTGCGGCGCCCGTGGTGGTGCTGACCACCGAGCGTGACGGCTTCGAAGCGCCGGCCCCAGGCTCTGCCCCGATCGTACTGATCGATACGCTCGATCTGTCCGGTGAGACAGCCGAGCCTCTTTCCGACGCGGAACGTACCGCCCGGCTACGCGCCTCCGATACGGCCTACGTGATCTTCACCTCCGGGTCGACGGGTCGCCCCAAGGGTGTGGCAGTCACCCACGAGGCCATCGTCAACCGCCTGCACTGGATGCAGGGTGAATACGAACTCGGCCCCGCTGACGTCGTGTTCCAGAAGACCCCCTTCACGTTCGACGTATCGGTGTGGGAGTTCTTCTGGCCCTTGCAGACCGGCGCTCGTCTCCTGATCGCTGTGCCCGATGGTCACCGGGACCCTCGGTACCTGGTGTCGACGATGCGCGAGAAGTCGGTGTCGGTGGCGCACTTCGTGCCATCGATGCTCGCGGTATTCGCGGCCGAACCCGCAGTCTCGGAGTTGTCGGCGCTGCGATACATCTTTGCATCCGGTGAGGCGCTTCCTGCAACCCTTGCCGCCCGCGTGCGATCGACGCTGCCCACCGTCGGAATCCACAACCTCTACGGCCCGACCGAGGCGGCCGTCGACGTGACCTATCACGAGGTCACTGACGCGGACACCGTCTCTGTGCCGATCGGCGCTCCGGTCTGGAACACGAAGGTGTTCGTCCTCGACGATCGATTGCGACCGGTTCCGCTGGGCGTTGCAGGTGAGCTGTATCTGTCGGGCGTCCAACTGGCCCGAGGCTACGTCCGCAGACCGGATCTCACGGCCGAGCGCTTCATCGCATCGCCGCTCGGATCGGGAGAGCGGCTGTACCGGACCGGCGACCTCGTCAGGTGGCAGGCCGACGGCGAACTCGAATACATCGGCCGCACCGACTTCCAGGTCAAACTGCGTGGTCTGCGCATCGAACTCGGTGAGATCGAATCGGCGCTGCTCGAGCGGGACGACGTGTTTCAGGCAGTCGTGCTGGTCCGTCAGGAACAGCTCGTCGCATATGTCGTGCCTGCTTCGGGGTCGACCTTCGATGATGCCGCGGTCAGCAGGGACCTGTCGTCGCTGCTACCGGCATACATGGTGCCCGCCACCTACGTTGTGCTCGACGCTCTGCCGCTCGGTGCGTCCGGGAAGCTCGACCGCAAGGCCCTCCCGAATCCGGTTTTCGAGGTCAAGAAGTTCCGAGCGCCCACGACGATGCTCGAAGAGATCGTCGCAGGTGTGTTCGCGGAAGTTTTGGGTGTCGACCGCATCGGTCTCGACGACGACTTCTTCGCTCTCGGCGGCAACTCCCTCATCGCGACCCAGGTAGTGTCGCGAATCGGTGCAGCGCTCGACTCGACGGTGCCGCTGCGTCTGCTGTTCGAGGCGTCGACCGTCGAGTGTCTCGCGGCTCGTCTCGAGCACGGAGACGCGGGCGGGCCGCGGCGTCCGCTGGTGGCGAGCGAACGGCCCGCGCAGATTCCGTTGTCCCTGGCTCAGCAGCGCTACTGGTTCCTCAATCAGTTCGACACTGCGTCGTCTGCTGTCGACAACATCCCGATCGCGGTGCGTCTGCTGGGTGAACTGGATGTCGAAGCCCTGCACGCCGCAGCTCTCGACGTGATCGCACGCCACGAGTCGTTGCGCACGGTGTACCCGGACTCACCGGACGGACCGCACCAGGTCGTGATCCCGATGGATCGGGTGGAGCCGGATCTCGCGATCCAGAACGTGACCGACGACGAGCTCGAACGCGAGATCGTTGCCTTCATGTCCACCACATTCGATGTGACGCAACAAGTTCCGGTTGCCGTCCGTATTTTCCGGGTGCGCGAGGACGAACATATTCTCGCGCTCGTGGTCCATCACGTGTCGGCCGACGGAGCATCGGTCGGACCACTGACCCGCGACCTCATGCGGGCCTACGCGGCGCGTTCGCAGGGCGATGCCCCCGGGTGGGATCCGCTCCCTGTGCAGTACGCCGACTACGCGCTTTGGCAGCGTGAGATCCTCGGCTCGGAGGACGACCCCGAGTCGCTCGCCGCGAGGCAGGTCGACCATTGGAAACGCGCGCTGGACGGGTTGCCCGACCAGCTGGATCTGCCCTCGGATCGACCCCGGCCGCCGAGTCAGAGCTTCCGCGGTGAATCCCTGCAGTTCAGCCTCCCGCCCGAACTCCACGGCCGGCTGCAAGGCCTCGCGCGTTCGAAGAACGCCACCCTGTTCATGGTGATCAATGCCGCATTCGCGACGTTGCTGGCCCGGCTGTCGGGAACGGACGACATCGCGATCGGTACGCCCATTGCCGGTCGCGGTGAGCGTGAGCTCGACGACCTGATCGGCATGTTCGTCAACACCCTGGTGTTCCGCACCCGAGTGGACGGCAGCACAAGCTTCGACGAGCTTCTCGAGCAGACCCGCGAGTCGGACCTCGGTGCGTTCGCGAACGCGGATGTACCCTTCGAGCGTCTCGTCGAGGTACTCAATCCGGTCCGTTCCACTGCACGCAACCCGCTGTTCCAGGTGGGTCTGTCGTTCCAGAACCTGGCGCGCACGGAGCTCGAACTGCCCGGGCTGACCGTCAGGTCCACCGACTTCGAACTCCAGCTCGCCAAGACTGATCTTCAGCTCACCGTCTTCGATCACTACGACGACGACGGCGCGCCGGAGCAGATCGACGCCACCTTCACCTACGCAACCGATCTGTTCGACGAGCCCACGGTCGACGGTTTCGCGCACCGTTTCGTTCGGATCCTGGAAGCGGTCGTCGAGGACCCGACGATCCCGGTCGGCGATATCGAGCTGCTCGAACCGGCCGAGAAGATCCGGACGCTCGAGACCTGGAACGATACCGCGCACGAGGTCACCTCGTCCGCGACGTTGACGGATCTGTTCGACGTGCAGGTCCGACGCGACCCAAACGCGACCGCGGTGGTGTTCGAAGGTGAATCGCTGACCTACGGCGAGTTCGATGCCCGGGTCAATCGCTTGGCGCGGCACCTGATCGAGCTCGGAGTCGGGCCTGATTCGACGGCTGTGCTGGCGATGCGCAGATCAGTGGAACTGCTCGTGGGCATGTACGCCGTAGCGAAGGCCGGCGGTGCCTATGTGCCCGTCGATCCCGCTCAGCCGGCCGAGCGCAACGCGTACATTCTCGACACCGCCGCACCGGTCGCGCTGTTGACGACGACCCGGGACGGGTTCACCGGCGCCTCGGGTGGTCGTCCTGTCGCCGTTGTCGAGATCGATGCTGTCGACCTGTCGGGGCTCTCCGCAGAGCCGGTGGCCGACGCGGAGCGTCGCGCACCGCTGCGTTCGTCGAACGCCGCATACGTGATCTTCACGTCGGGTTCGACCGGTCGGCCCAAGGGTGTGACGGTGCCGCACGCCGCAGTGGTCAACCAGATGCTGTGGAAGCGCGAGTACTTCGGTCTCGGAGCAGACGATGCGGTGCTGCTCAAGACTGTTGCGACGTTCGACCTGTCGGTGTGGGAGTTCTGGTCGGCACTGGTCTCCGGTGGGCGCGTGGTGATCGCCTCCGCCGAAGGGCACCGTGATCCGGCATACCTGAATGCCCTGATCGTGGATCAGGGTGTGACGACGCTGCACGTGGTGCCATCGATGCTCGAAGCATTGATGATCGAGTCGAGTGGGAAGTTGTCGTCGTCCCTGCGTCAGGTGTTGGCGATCGGTGAGGCGTTGCCGCCTTCGACGGCGCAGCGGTTCGTGGCGTCCAATGACGCGCGGTTGGTGAACCTGTACGGTCCGACCGAGGCTGCGGTGTCGGTGACTGCCGGTGAGGTGGTGGAGCCGTCGGGTACGTCGGTGTCAATCGGTGTACCGGAGTGGAACACCCGGGTCTATGTTCTCGATGATCGACTGCATCCGGTGCCGGTGGGTGTCTCGGGTGAGCTGTATCTGGCGGGTGTGCAGTTGGCGCGGGGTTACCACGGTCGGGTGGATCTGACCGCGGACCGTTTCGTTGCGTCGCCGTTCGGGTCGGGGGAGCGGCTCTACCGCACAGGCGACCTGGTCCGATTCACGGCAGACGGTGCGTTGGATTATCTGGGGCGCACGGACTTCCAGGTGAAGGTGCGTGGCTTCCGGATCGAGCTCGGTGAAATCGAGTCGGCGTTGCACAACGTGGCCGGTGTCCGCGACGTGGCGGTGGTCGCTCGTGAAGACGGACGGGTCGGCGCGCAATTGGTTGCGTACGTGGTGCCGGAGCCGGGTGTCGTGCTCGCGGTGGCCGATGTGAAAGCTGCCCTGGCAGTGGGGCTGCCGTCCTACATGGTGCCGTCGGCGTTCGTGCTTCTCCCGGCGTTGCCATTGAATGCGAACGGCAAGTTGGATCGGAAGGCGTTGCCGGAGCCGGTGTTCGAGGCTCGTGAGTTCCGTGCCCCGGTGTCACCGGTGGAGGAATCGGTGGCGGCGGTGTTCGCCGAGGTACTCGGAATCGACCGAGTGGGTCTCGACGACGACTTCTTCGAGCTCGGCGGTAACTCGCTGCTCGCGACGCAGGTGGCGTCGCGGTTGAGCTTTGCGCTCGGCACGAAGGTTCCGGTGCGCGCCCTGTTCGAAACGCCGACGGTCGAAGCGCTCGCCGCGGTGGCCGAGTCGCAGGACACGGAGATCCGCGTGCCGCTCGAAGCCGGTCACCGGCCCGACCGGATCCCGCTCTCGCCCGCTCAGCAACGCATGTGGTTCCTCAACCGTTTCGACACCGACACGGCTGCGTACAACGTGCCGATGGCCATTCGGCTGAGCGGCGATCTCGATGTAGATGCGCTGCAGGCTGCGGTAGCGGATGTCGTCACACGTCACGAATCGCTGCGCACCTACTATCCGGAGTCCGTCGACGGCCCGGTCCAGCAGATCGTCCCCGCCACCGAAGTCACTCCGGATCTGCGCCCGGTACGAGTGGCCGAACGCGAGATCATCGGCGCTGTGACCGCCGTGGGAGCCACCACATTCGACGTCACCGACGAAGTGCCGCTCGCTGCGAAGCTCTTCCAGGTCGGAGATTCGGACTACGTGTTGGCGTTCGTCGTCCACCACATCTCAGCGGACGGATCGTCGATGGGCCCGCTGACCCGCGACCTCATGCAGGCGTACGTGGCGCGCTCCCAAGGAGATGTCCCCACGTGGGAGCCGCTGCCGGTGCAGTACGCGGATTACGCAGTGTGGCAGCGAACGGTGCTCGGATCAGAGGACGATCCCGGCTCGCTCGCGTCCAAGCAGGTGGACTACTGGAAAAAGGCTCTCGACGGTCTTCCCGACCAGTTGGATCTTCCGACCGATCGTCCGCGTCCCGCAGTGCAGTCGTTCCACGGTGCACGTGCCGATTTCACTGTCGACGCCGATCTGCATCAGCGGTTGACCGATCTCGGCCGTCAGACCAACACGACGTTGTTCATGGTGCTGCACACAGCGTTTGCAGTGTTCCTCGCGCGGATGTCGGGGAGCGACGACATCGCGATCGGCACTCCGATCGCGGGCCGGGCCGAACGTGAGCTCGACGACCTGATCGGTATGTTCGCGAATACTCTGGTCTTCCGCACCCGTGTGGATGGTCGAGCGGGCTTCGCTGAACTCCTCGAGCAGACCCGCGAGGCGGATCTCGGGGCGTTCGCGAACGCTGACGTTCCGTTCGAGCGTCTCGTCGAGGTGCTCAACCCCGCGCGTTCGACCGCGAGGCACCCGCTGTTCCAGGTGGGTCTGTCGTTCCAGAATCTCGCCCAGTCGTCGCTCGAACTGCCCGGGCTCACGATCACGGGGATCGACGCAGATATGGCGATCTCGCAGTTCGATCTGCACCTGATCGTCACCGATCGATACGACGTCGACGGACGAGCCGCAGGAATCACCGGTTTCTTCACCTATGCGACCGATCTGTTCGACGAGTCGACGGTGGCAGAGTTCACCGATCGGCTCACCCGGGTGCTCGAAGCAGTGGTTGCCGACGCGGCTATGCCGGTCGGTGATGTGCCCCTGCTCGATCAGGTCGAGAAGACCCGGATCCTCGAGTCGTGGAACGACACCGCGTACGGGGTCGACGGCGACGCCACCCTCGTAGATCTTTTCGACCGGCAGGTACGCGAGGATCCGGCCGCCACAGCGCTCGTGTTCGACGGTGGTTCGCTGACCTACGGTGACTTCGACGCGTGTGTCAACCAGCTTGCCCGGCGACTGATCTCGATGGGCGTCGAGCCCGAGTCGACGGTGGTGCTGGCCATCCGCCGCTCGGTCGAACTACTAGTGGGTATGTATGCCGTCGCCAAGGCGGGCGGTGTGTACGTGCCGGTGGATCCGGATCAACCGGATGAGCGCAACGCGTTCATCGTCGAAGCGGCTGCGCCCGCGGTGGTACTGACGACCGAGCGCGACGAATTCGTCATGCCCGAGGAGAGCTCTGTCTCCACCGTGCTGATAGATACGGCCGATCTGTCGGAGTTCTCGACGGAGCCGGTGACGGATGCGGACCGCGTTATGCCGTTGCGTTCGTCGAACACCGCGTATGTGATCTTCACGTCCGGTTCGACCGGTCGCCCGAAGGGGGTGGCGGTTCCGCACGCGGCGATCGTCAACCAGATGCTCTGGAAGCGAGAACACTTCGGCCTCGGTGCAGACGATGCAGTGTTGCTCAAGACGGTCGCGACGTTCGACCTGTCGGTGTGGGAGTTCTGGTCGGCACTCGTGTCGGGCGGTCGCGTGGTGATCGCCTCGCCGGAAGGCCATCGGGATCCGGCGTATCTGAACGCATTGATCGCCGAGCACGGGGTGACGACGTTGCACGTGGTGCCGTCGATGCTCGAGGCGCTGATGATCGACGGTGACGGCCGGTTGGCCGGGTCGCTGCGCCGCATCCTCGCTATCGGTGAGGCGTTGCCGGTGGCGACGGCGGAGCGTTTCGTCGAGCACAACACCGCGCGGTTGGTGAACTTGTACGGCCCGACCGAGGCTGCGGTGTCGGTGACCGCGGGTGAGGTGATCGCGCCGTCCGGTACGTCGGTGTCGATCGGTGTACCCGAGTGGAACACCCGGGCGTTCGTCCTCGACGAGCGGCTGAACCCGGTGCCGGTGGGTGTGCCGGGTGAGTTGTATCTTGCGGGTGCGCAGTTGGCGCGGGGCTATCACGGTCGGGTGGATCTGACCGCGGAGCGTTTCGTGGCGTCACCGTTCGGGGCGGGGGAGCGGTTGTACCGCACCGGCGACCTGGTGAGGTGGACGGCGCAGGGTGAGCTGGATTACTTGTCGCGGACCGATTTCCAGGTGAAGGTTCGTGGTTTCCGGATCGAGCTCGGTGAGATCGAGTCGGCGTTGCGCGAGCAGGACGACATCCGCGAGGTTGCGGTGATCGCGCGTGAGGACGAGCGCACCGGTGCGCAGTTGGTGGCGTATGTGGTGCCGGTGGCGGGCGTGGAACTCGATACGGCCGAGCTGAAGACGGCGCTGGGCTCCCGCCTCCCGTCGTACATGGTGCCCGCTGCGTTCATGGTGCTCGACGGGTTGCCGTTGAATGTGAATGGCAAGCTCGACCGTAAGGCGTTGCCGGAGCCGGTATTCGAGGTGCGTGAGTTCCGGGCGCCGCGTACACCGGTCGAGGAGATCGTTGCGGGTGTGTTCGCGGACGTGCTCGGTGTGTCGAGGGTGGGGGTCGATGACGACTTCTTCGAACTCGGTGGCAACTCGTTGCTTGCAACGCAGGTGGTCTCGCGTATCGGCACAGCGTTGGGTGCCCGCGTACCGGTCCGTATCGTGTTCGACTCTCCGACTGTCGGTGCGCTCGCTGTCGCTGCGGAGCAGCATGCCGACACCGACTCGAGGACGCCACTCGTACCGCAGTCGCGTCCGGACATGGTGCCGCTGTCGCTCGCGCAGCAGCGCATGTGGTTCCTCAACCGCTTCGACACCGACTCGTCGGTCAACAACATTCCGGTCGCTGTGCGTTTGACCGGTGAACTCGATGTGCCCGCGCTGCAGGATGCGGTGCGGGACGTGCTGGTGCGGCACGAGGTGTTGCGCACGATCTACCCGGAGATCGACGGGCGTCCCTACCAATTGATCGTTCCCGCAGCCGAGGCCGCACCCGAGGTCGTCGCCGAAGTCGTCACCGAGGACGACCTCCTCGCGCGTGTCGGCGAGGTCGTGTCGGCCGGTTTCGACGTCACGTCCGAGATTCCGTTGAGGGTTGCGCTGTTCGCACTGACCGACAGCGGAAGCGACGCGGAGAATGCTACTGATCATGTGCTCGCGTTCGTCGCGCACCACATCAGCTCCGACGGCTGGTCGATGGCACCGCTCACGCGCGACGTCATGACCGCCTACGTTTCCCGCGCGGCGGGCGAGGCCCCGGCCTGGGCGCCGCTGCCCGTGCAGTACGCGGACTTCGCAATTTGGCAGCGCGAGGTGCTCGGCAGCGAAGACGACCCGGAGAGTGTGCTCTCGGCTCAGGCAGAATTCTGGAAGGACACCCTCGCCGGTGTCCCGGACGAGCTCAACCTGCCGATGGATCGCCCGCGCCCTCCGGTGCAGTCGTTCACCGGAGGAAAGGTCGAGTTCGCGCTCGATGCGTCCACGCATCGTGAACTGGCTGCGTTGGCCCGCCGGACCGGAACGACCATGTTCATGGTCCTGCACACCGCGTTGGCGGTGTTCCTCGCGCGCATGTCCGATTCCGACGACATCACGATCGGCACGCCGATCGCGGGTCGCGGCGAGCGTGAGCTCGACGACCTGATCGGCATGTTCGTCAACACCCTGGTGTTGCGCAGCCATGTCGATACCGGTGAGACCTTCGAGGACCTGCTGTCGCGGGTGCGTACCGCCGACCTCGACGCGTTCGCGCACGCCGACATTCCGTTCGAGCGGCTCGTGGACGTACTCGAACCCGAGCGGTCCACCGCGCGACACCCACTGTTCCAGGTGGTGCTGTCGTTCGAGAACATGCCGGAAACCGCCCTCGAACTGCCGGGGCTGAGTGTGTCCGGTGTGCCGTTCGAACTCGACATCGCGAAGTTCGATCTCGGACTGACGCTGCGTGAACACGTCGACGCCGGCGGTGATCCGGGCGGACTGTCCGCTGAGTTCTCGTATGCGAGCGCACTGTTCGACCACGGTACGGTCGAGCGGTTCGCGGAGCGATTCACCCGGCTCGTGAACGGCATCCTCGCCGGAACAGCGACACCGGTCGGCGACCTGCCGCTACTCGGCGACGAGGAGTTCGCGCAGCTCACCAGCATGCGCGGGCACGACGTCCTGACCGAGCCGAAGACCCTCGCGGACTTCCTCACTCTCGGTGTGACGATGGATCCCGACGCCACCGCAGTGCGTTACGAGGGACGTTCGATCACCTACCGGGAGATCGACGAAGCGTCGTCGAGACTCGCCCGGACGCTCATCGATCGGGGAATCGGAGCCGAGGACTTCGTTGCCGTCTCGTTCCCGCGTTCGTACGACATGGCGGTCACCGTCATGGCTGTCGCGAAGACCGGCGCCGCACATGTGCCGGTGGATCCCACGTACCCCGCCGAGCGCGTGCGGTACATGCTGTCCGATTCCGGTGCAGCACTGGGTATCACGTCGTCGCAGCACGCCACCGGTCTGCCCGACGACGCGGAATGGCTACTCGTCGACGACCCCGACTTCATCGCTGAGGTCGACGCTCGTGCATCCACACCGATCAGCGACACGGATCGCGTGCGCCCCACTCACGTCCACCAGCCCGCCTATCTGATCTACACCTCGGGTTCGACGGGGCAGCCGAAGGGCGTCGTCGTCACCCACTCGGGTCTGGCCGGTTTGAAGGACATGGTCACCGACCTGTACGGCGTGACGTCCGAGTCGCGGTTCCTGCAGATCTGCTCGCCGAGCTTCGATCCGTCGGTGCTCGAATGGATGGCTGCCTTCTCGTTCGGTGCCACGTTGGTGATCGTGCCGTCCACCATCATCGGTGGCCCCGATCTCGCGGAGTTGCTGCGCACCGAACGGGTGACGCACACGATCATCACTCCGGTGGTGCTGGGGACGATGGAGTCCGACGGCGTCGACAGCTTCGAGGTGCTGTCGGTCGGTGGCGATGTCACCACGCCGGAACTGCTGTCGGAGTGGTCGAAGCGCACGACCTACGTCAACGCGTACGGGCCCACCGAGGCCACGATCGTGTCGACGTTCGGGCAGATGGTGCCGGAGCGCCCGATCACGATCGGTGAGCCCATCGTGGGCATGACCACCCTGGTGCTCGATTCACGTCTGCGGCCGGTCGCGGCCGGTATGGCGGGTGAACTCTACGTGGCGGGCCGTGCCCTTGCGCGTGGTTACCACCGACGCAACGCTCTCACCGCCGAACGATTCGTCCCGAACCCGTACGGCGAAGCCGGCGACCGCATGTACCGCACCGGTGATGTGGTGCGGTGGCGTGCTGTCGAGGATCGTCTCGAACTCGAGTTCGTGGGGCGCAGCGACTTCCAGGTGAAGGTGCGCGGTTTCCGTATCGAGCTCGGCGAGATCGACGCCGTGCTCTCCACGCACGAGACCGTGAACTGGGCGACCACTCTCGGTCGTTCGACCGCGTCGGGTGCGACGGTGTTGGTGTCGTATGTGTTGCCTGCGGCGGGTCGGACTGTGGATGTGGCGGGGTTGACGGAGTTCGTGGCTCGGTCGTTGCCGCCGCATATGGTGCCGTCTGCGGTGGTGGTACTCGATGAGGTGCCGTTGACGCCGGTGGGCAAGTTGGATCGTGATGCGTTGCCGGAGCCGGTGTTCGAAGAGCGTGAGTATCGGGGTGCCGGTAGTGAGGTCGAGGAGATCATTGCGGAGGTGTTCGCGGAGGTTCTGCACTTGGAGAAGGTGAGTGTGGACGAGTCGTTCTTCGCGCTCGGTGGTGATTCGATCGTGTCGATTCAGTTGGTGT